>VGXD01000015.1 GCA_016873525.1 Nitrospira sp.
CCAGAAATCGAGCGGCAAGGGCCTCGGCACTTCCTCAGCTCCTTCAAACTCCCGGACAAACTGGTCTTCGCCGGCCAATCGGTCCCGCTGGACAACTGGCAGGTCCGTGAGCGGATCGAATACGAGTTCTATCAATTTTTAGAGGACGAGGGCGAGAGCATCATCCTGGCCAAGAGGACCGGCCGCTGCTTCCCGCCGGTGGAAAAGCAACTCGCCGAGGCGGGCCTTCCGGACGACCTGAAATACATGCTGCTGGTGGAGAGCAAGTGCATCGCGGCCGCCTATTCGCGCGCCAAGGCCTCAGGGCCCTGGCAGTTCATCGGCTCGACCGGCAAACGGTACAAGCTGTTCAGCAACCAGTGGCGCGACGACCGGCGGAACCTGGAAATGTCCACCGAAGCGGCGATCAAGTACCTGCGGTTCCTCAAGCAGGACGTAGGCGACTGGTTCCTGGCCATGGCGGCTTACAACGCGGGGGAGGACCGGATCAAGAAACTGCTCAAGGAGCAACGCGTCGGCGACTACTGGAAGATGCACTACGTGCGGGAGACGATGCGGTACGTGCCCCGGATCATCGCGGCCAAGGAAATCTATTCCCAGCCGGAAAAATACCTCGGCCTGACCAAGAAGGACCTCTACGTACCCGTGGAGACCGAGACGGTCACCGTCAACGTCAAGGAACCCCAGCGTCACCTGGCCTCCGTCGCCGAGGACTTCGGCAGCTATTTTCTGGAGCTCAAGATGCTGAACCCGGAGATCAACAAAGAATACCTCCCCAAGGGAACCCACCAGTTGAAGGTCCCCAAGCAAAACTGCCCGCTCCGCTGCTTCAAACAAGACAAGCCGTAATCGATCCCGATGCAGATCGGCCTCACGCAACCCCGGCCGCGAGCGCTTCTCAGGCGGCTCCTCGAAGCCGCCCTCAAGGCGGCGGATCCGGCCCCTGCGCTGCTGCGCCACGTCACGCGAACCGGCCCGATCCTCTCCGTCGGACGACAACGCTATGACCTGCGTGACTATGACCGCGTCATCGCGGTGGGCGCCGGCAAGGCCTCGGCGCCCATGGCGGCGGCGCTGGAACAGCGGCTGGGGAAGCGTCTCGCCGAGGGTCTCGTCATCGTCAAGTACGGCCACACCGTCCCCACCAAGACGATCCGAATTCTGGAAGCCGGCCACCCCGCCCCGGACCGGGCAGGCCAACGCGCCACGGCACAACTGCGCTCATTGCTCGGCAGGCTGACCGCAAAGGACTTGCTCTTCGTGCTCCTCTCCGGCGGCGCCTCCAGTCTGCTGCCGGCGCCCGTGCCTGGGGTGACGCTGGCGGAAAAGCGCGAGACGACGGAACGGCTGTTGCGCTGCGGGGCCACGATCCACGAGATCAATGCCGTCCGCAAGCATCTGTCTTCGATCAAGGGGGGCCAGCTTGTCTCTTCGACAAAGGCCAGAGTCGTCAGCCTGATCCTGTCCGATGTGCTGGGGGACGAGCTTGGCACCATCGGCTCAGGCCCGACCGCCCCGGACCCCACCACCTATGCCGAGGCCTGTGCGACCTTGCGCCGCTACAAACTTTGGGACAAGGTCCCCGCCTCGATCCGAACACACCTTCTCAAAGGCCGGAGGGGCGCTGAAAAAGAAACTCCGAAGCCCGGCTCGCCTCTCTTCGGACAGGTGCAGAACGAGATCATCGGCAATAACGGCAACGCCGTGGAAGCCGTAGCTAAAGCAGCCAGAGAAGCCGGACTCCGCCCGCTCGTGCTCACGACGACCTTGACCGGGGAAGCCAGGGAAGCCGCCAAGACCTTCGGGGCCATCGCAAGGGAATTGGTTGCCTCAGACAGACCGGTCTTGCGGCCTGCTTGTCTCATCGCAGGAGGGGAACTCACCGTCACGCGGCGCGGGAGAGGACTGGGCGGAAGGGCTCAGGAGTTTGCCCTGGCATCGGCTCAGGAGATCGCCGGACTGCCCCAGATCTGGGTGGCGGGGTTCGGGACAGACGGCACGGACGGTCCCACAGACGTTGCCGGAGCGGTGGTGGACGGCCGCTCAATCGACAGGGCGAAAAAAGCCGGTCTGAGCCAGGCCGAGGCCCTGGCCCGCAACGATTCCTACCGGTTCTTTGCCAAGCTCGGAGGCCACATCAAAACCGGCCCGACCGGCACCAACGTGAACGACCTCTATCTGTTGATGGCGCTCTAGTCCCAACCAGGCAATCCTACCCTTCCCGCACAAGTCGGCAGGCTATGCTTTACGTCATCGCTTCGGCACGGGCTGGCCGGCCCAGCCGGCCTTGGAAGCAAAGCCTTGCCCATAACGGTCGTAGAGTTCGAAAAACTGGTAGGCCTTGCAGTCGGTCAGGACTTCCTTGATCTCGCCTAGGTAGCGATCAAAGGTGTACTCAAAGGCGACGCCCTGGCCACCCACCATCGTGATGATGCGCCTGCCCGGATCGATCGTGCTCTCCTGGTGAAAGACATAGCGGTAATAGGGGCTCTCCGGCCCGCCGATGTGGTGGAGGAACTGCGCCCAGGTAGGCGGCGTGTTCATGGAAAGGCGGTCCCCGATATTGACGCCCTTGACCGGGCCGAACCGGTCAAAGAACTCCGCGAACATGTTGTCCTGCCAGTAATGCTCGCCGGCGATATGGTGGATGGCGTGGTCGAAGGCCATCACCGTATGGGTTTCCCACCGTGACCCAGGCGCCCAGTGGAAGATCACGCCATCGCTCGGGCCGTTCCACTCGGTTCCTCCCACTTGCTCCACCTGGTGTTCGACGATCTTGTTCGCCCAAATCCAATAGACAAAATCCAGGAACCGGGGATCGTCCGATTGCACGGTGAGCCGATCGGTAGAGAGCGGGGCCGTCGGGTTGAAACTGGTCCGCGCGGCCCTGCAATGCTCTTTCCACTGGGCTTCCGACCAGGCCGCGCCGCTTACTGGAAAAGCCGCCGCATAGTCTGCCGGAACGAAGAGACCGCACAGGGCCAAGCCGAGGATTTGCCACCCCAGCCATCGTCTGCCACACGGCTTCATAAGAGTTCCTCCCTCTGGTTCAACGGCCTTTTATTCTAACAGAATCGTGCCCTTGCTGTTTCTTGACGAACCACCCCAATTCCCGTATGGTTGGCGCCAGCACGGCGGCACGTCGGCTTGTCTTCTGGGGCATGAGGCGGACGCAAAGGGGATGCGATGGCTGATGTGATGTCCTTTTCGACGGGACTCGCGGCCGGCCTCCTGTTCGGCGCCCTGCTGGCCGGACTCTGGACGGCCGCGCGGCTGCGCGCCCAGGCCCAGACGCGCCTGATCGACGCCGCAGAACGGACGCAACGGGCTGAAACGGCCGCGGCCGAACTGCGCAAGCAAACCGACGAAGAACGATTCCAAACCGCCCAGCTCCGCAAGGACTTGTCCGAGGCCCAACAAGCTCGCGCGGTCGCAGAGACCCGCAGCGAGGAAACCTTCAAGAGTCTGCAGGAGCAGAAGACCCTCCTCGCCCAAGCCAGGCTGGAGATGGCGGAAGCCTTCAAGGCCCTCTCCGGCGAAGCCTTAAAGACCAACAACGAAGCCTTTCTGAACCTGGCGAAAACGTCTTTCGAGACGCTGCACGCCGAAGCCAAGGGAGACCTCTCGCAACGTCAGCAAGCCATCGATGAAATGGTCAAACCCCTCCAGCAGGCGCTCACGCGATACGAGGCCCAGCTCCACCTCCTGGAGCAATCGCGCCAGTCCGCTTACGGCGGGCTCGACCAGCACCTCAAGATCCTGGCCGAATCCCAGCAACGGCTTCAGCAGGAAACCGGCAACCTGGCCAAGGCCTTAAGCGCGCCGACCGTCAGGGGACGTTGGGGCGAGATCACGCTCAAGCGCGTGGCCGAACTGGCCGGCATGGTGGCGCATTGCGACTTTGTCGAACAGGAGCATATCGCCACCGACGAAGGCCGGTTACGGCCCGACATGGTCGTGCAACTCCCCGGAAGCCGCCAGATCGTGGTGGATGCCAAGGCAGTCTTGTCCGCCTATCTGGAAGCCCACGCCACCCAGGACGAGGGTCAGCGGCATACCCTGCTGCGGCAACATGCGGCGCAAGTGCGGTCCCGCATGGACGAGTTGAGCGCCAAGGCTTATTGGTCGCAATTCCCCCAGGCGCCGGAATTCGTCGTGCTCTTCTTGCCCGGCGAACAGTTCCTCGGCGCGGCGCTGGAGCAAGATTCCTCGTTGATCGAAGACGGCTTCGCCAGACAAGTCGTCATCGCCACACCCACGACCTTGATCGCCTTGCTGCGCGCCGTGGCCTATGGCTGGCGGCAGGAGCAACTGAGCGAACATGCGCAACAGGCCGGACGGCTGGGGAAAGACCTCTACGAGCGGATGGCGGTGCTGGCGGAACATTTCGGCGACGTGGGCCAGGCGCTCGCCAAGAGCGTGCTGGCCTACAACAAGGCCGTGGGCTCGCTCGAAACCCGCATCCTGCCCGCGGCCCGCAAGTTCAAGGAGCTGGGTATCTCCTCGGACAAGGACCTGCCCAGGTTGGAGCCGGTGGACTCGCTCCCACGGCCGGCCCCCTCGGGAGAATAAGAGAAACGGCTGGAGGCCCAGCCCACTACCTCGACGCAGGAGCCGGCAAGAGACGAAAGAAAGGACAGGCCATGACCGACGCGCAGCTTATGGTGGAAGAATTCCATCGCCGGTTCGAGATTCTGATCGAAACGGCCCCCTCGGTGCCCGATGACGCAACCAAGTCGCTCCGTGTGCGGCTGATTCAGGAAGAGTTCGAGGAACTGCAAGAAGCCCTGGCCGGCCACGACACCGCCGCCATCGCCAAGGAACTGGCGGACTTGCTCTATGTGGTGTACGGCACGGCCGTGTCCTGCGGGATCGACATGGAGCCGGTGTTCCAGGAAGTCCATCGCTCCAACATGAGCAAGGTGGGCGGCCACAAGAGGGCGGACGGCAAATGGGTCAAACCGCCGACCTATTCGCCGGCCTGCCTGCAGCCGATCCTCGCCGCGCAACAGGAGAGGGGAGAGGCGGCTTGTACCGGGCTCCCCGTCGGAGACAGCTTGAACGCTTCTTGATAAGCGTCACTTGCCACCGAGGCGGACGATTAGATTGTCGATGAGACGTAGGCGGCCGAGGCGGACCGCGCCCAGCAACACGGCAGTCTTCGTCACGCGGGGAAGCGGTTCGAGCGTCTCCGGATCGCAGACCGCCAGATAGTCCAGACGGAGCTTCGGATCAGTCTGGATGACCTTCTGCATCGCGCGGTCAATCTGCGCGCCGAACCTGATTCCTCTCAAGATCGCCGTCCGCCCCGCCTGCAACGCTTCGTGCAGGACCGGCGCGGACCGGCGCTGCGCCGGGGTCAAGTAGCGGTTGCGCGAACTGAGCGCCAGGCCATCCTCCCCCCTGACGGTCGGGCAGACGACGACCCGAACTCCCAGATTGAGATCCTCCACCAGCCTTTGCACCAACACCGACTGCTGAAAGTCCTTCTGCCCAAAAAACGCCACCTGCGGCGTCACGAGACCGAAGAGCTTGGCGACCACCGTGGCCACACCGTCGAAATGGCCTGGCCGTCTGGCTCCCTCCCAGCGTCGGGCCAGCGCGCCTGCCGACACCGTGGTTTGAAATCCTGGCGGATACACGGCCTCGTGCGACGGCGCGAACAGAACATCCACCCCTTCCTCTCGGCAGAGGGCCGCATCGGCTTTGAAGGGGCGGGGATAGCGGGCAAAGTCTTCTTTCGGTCCGAATTGCGCGGGGTTCACAAACAGGCTCACCACCACCGCGTCGCAGGAGAGGCGCGCCTTGCGTATGAGCGATCGGTGGCCGTCGTGCAGAGCGCCCATGGTCGGGACCAGGCCGATGACCACGCCCTCTCGCTGGAGCTTGCGGCTCCAGGCCGTCATGGCCGTCGCTGATCGGATGATTCGCATCAGAGCGCCGACCGCTGACGGCTGCCGCCTCCGCCAAAGCTTCGGCGGCCCGCCGAAGTCCCCGAAGGCGGGATCGCCGATGGCGCCGCGAGGCGAACGCCGAAGCGAGAACCGGGCTGAGGATCGAGGCGACGGACAACCGCCGGGTCCGTCAGTTCGTCCAACAACTGCGCGACGGTCTTGTGAAGGAGGGGATGCAGAAGCGCCGGGTCCAGTTCAACCAGCGGCTCCAACACGAACCGCCTGAGGTGCAGGCGGGGATGGGGCAGGATCAGACCCGGCTCGTTGATGAGACGGACGCCATACAACAAGATGTCGAGGTCCAAGGTCCGGGGACCATGGCGATGGTCCTGGTCACGCCCCAACGACTTCTCCACTTCACGGCAGACTTCCAAGAGACTCTGCGGCGTGAGGTCCGTTTCAAGCCGGAGCACGCCGTTCAGAAACCAGTCAGGACCAGGGTGATTGTCCGGCAGCGGTTCCGTCTCGTAGAGCGACGACACCCCCGTCACAAGAGAATGCGGCAGGAGTCCCATGAGCCTGACCGCGCGGTCGCAGAAATCCAGCCGATTTCCGAGATTCGATCCAAAGCCGATGAAAACCACTTCTCTGGCCAATTTATTCTCCACCACTAAGAGGCGAGCGTTGGGCCGGCTCTGTGCTCCCAGAACGCGCACGATAACACCATGCTCGTCCGATGGGCGCAGTGGAGCCGGCCCAACGCTCGTTGCTCAACATCGAAGTATTTGACATCTTAGTGGTCACTGGATAGAGTCCATCTCACCTAGTGGAAACAATTACACCCGTTCTGGCATCTACTGCAACTTAGGTATCTTGATGAACCGTCGAGCCAAGACTAAAGAAATCACTTTATCGCCATCCCACTTGCAAGCTATTGGTAAGGTTGCATCGGAGTGGGCTGCGCTAGAGTTTTCGTTTCAATGGGCAATGGTGAAAGTGTCGCAAGTGCCTTACGACAAAGTCGTTGCCTTTACTTCTCCCTTGTCAATGAACGGGTGGCTCGATATTTTGACAAATCTGATGCGCCTGCAAACACCGGACGCCGATTTACCAAAACCGATCTCCACACTTTTTGAAAAAATAAGAGAAGCTCAGAAGAGTCGCAACGACATCGTTCATACTGTGTGGATAATACAGTTTCCCAAAGACTGGGGAAAAGATCGCTTATACGCAGCCGATAAATCATACGGAATCACTTTCCCGAAGAAAATGAAAAAACTCATAGGACATAAGGCATACACCGCTGCTGAAATACGTGCGATCGCAAGTGAAATACGTCAGCTGGCAGATCAATTTCGTGCTATCTTTTTACCCTAATGCTAATACATGGCTTGATAAATGGCCGCAAGAAGGTCATATGGGAGGAGAGAAAAGAAAAATCGTTTCTTGACATGATGTTCTTCTCGGTTCGCGGGATGCTCGGCCACAGATAGGCGGAGATCAAAACGTTGGTGTCAAAGACCGTGCACGCCCAACGATAATCCCTCATCTGTCCGATCAAGAAGAAGCAGCCCGATCGGACTTCGCTGCACGCAAGTTTCTTTGCCCATTCCCTTCCAGCGAGGCAGGGATAGGCGCGTTTACTTGCGCGCGTCCAGCGAGCACTTTCCGAAGTGCGCGATGCGCGAGCACAAAACGCGCCTGCCAAGCCTCACTCCTACCAGCCCGCTTTCTTGATCCGCTCCACCGCCTCAGCCAACCGTTCCTTCGTCGTGCACACCGTCATGCGGATGTAGCCTTCTCCCGGCGCCCCGAACCCATTGCCCGGCGTGGTCACGATCCCGGCCTTCTCCAACAAGTGCGCGGTGAACGAGGTGGACGTGTAACCCTTGGGCACCGTCACCCAGACATAGAAGGCCGCCGGAGGCGGGTCCACGTCCAGACCCAGCTTCTTGAGTCCCGGCACCAGGACATCCCGACGCTCCTGATACACCTTCCGCAGCGCGTCGGTGGCCGAGTCGTCCAGCTGAAGCGCCGCGATCCCTGCTTCTTGGATGGCCTGGAAGGTGCCGGAGTCCAGGTTGCTCTTGATCTTCAGCAGCCCATTCAGGATCTGTCGATTCCCCACGGCAAACCCGATGCGCCAACCGGTCATGTTGTAGGTCTTGGAGAGAGAGTGGAACTCGATGCCGACCTCTTTTGCCCCCTCGACTTCCAGAAAACTGGCCGGACGCTGGCCGTCGTAGAAAATCTCCGAGTAGGCCGCATCGTGGCAGACGATGATCTGATGTTCCTGGGCGAAGGCCACAACCTTCTTGAAGTAGTCACGACTCATGACGACCGACGTAGGATTGTTCGGCGAATTCAAAAACATCAGCTTGGCCTTGCGGGCGACCTCTTTAGGGACCGCATTGAGGTCGGGAAGAAATCCGTTCTTCTTTTCCAACGGCATGAGATGGGACGTCCCGCCGGCAAAGCCGGTTCCCACAGGATAGACCGGGTAGCCTGGACTCGGGACCAGAACCACATCGCCGGGATTGATAAATGCCAGAGGAATATGGCCGATGCCTTCCTTGGATCCGATCAAGGTCAAGACTTCCGAGGCCGGGTCCAGCGTGACGCCAAACCGAAGCTTGTACCAGCCGGCCACGGCCTGGCGGAACGACAGCATCCCCTCGTAGGAGGGATATTGATGGTTCTTCGGGTCGGCGGCAGCCCGTGCCAACCGCTCGATGATCGGCGCAGGGGTCGGCAAGTCCGGGTCGCCGATGCCCAAGTTGATGATATCCACTCCACGGGCAATCGCCTTCTGTTTCATCTCGTCGATCGCCGCAAAGAGATAGGGCGGCAGGGTCTTGATCCGGTCGGCATACTCAATGGGAAATCCGGCCATGCGAGCAGGCTCCTTTCATCAAAAAGAGAGTCGAAAAGTCGGCAAGTCTCAAAGTCGGCAAGTCTTTAGGGGCACGCTGTCCTTATCAACAAGACTTTTCGACTTTCAGACTTTTTAACTTTGAGACAAGGAGTATCTAGGTTACTTCAGATGCAGGCCGGCAATCAACGATCTAACGAGGGCGGTTTGGCTTGGCCACGACCGGACGGAAAGCCAGCATGACTTCCTTTTTCGCTCTGTACTTATTGGCCACCTGTTCCACCAAGCCCTTGTCGACCAGCGCGTTTAGATCCCTGGTAAGGGTCTTTGATGTACGAGTAGCGTAGGCGTTTGCCACCCGTGGGCGTTCTTCAAGCAATTTTTGAACGGGTACCAGTTGATCGTAAGAAGATATTGCGATCACCAAGTTATATCGTCTCGCATTCACCACCGATGAGTGACCTTCAAGCTGCTCATGAACATAGTTTTCCCACGCAATCTGCCACTGTTGTTTATGGATGAAGTCAATCTGCGAGCGCAGGCCGTCCACAAAGCCCTGCAGCGCATAAGTCAGAAATGGAATTACATCGCCTCCGGACTTGCTCGATGTGTCTAACTGGCGATAGTACTCAGAGCGAGTTTGGTTATAGTGATTGCTGAGCAAGTGCGCTGCCGAGCTGGGCACACCCGATGAGACGAGAATAAGAAGCTCGACCAGTCGAGCCGTTCGACCATTTCCATCACCAAACGGGTGAATCCAGGCCAGGTAAAGATGCGCTAGTATTGCCTTGATTATGGCGAAGACAAGATCAAGCTGAGGTTTACCATCAGGTACGCTAAAGGTCGACCCGCTGAGCCAAGCACAGAGACGCTCCAACAAGTACTCGCAGTCCTCAGAGGGAGCCGCTCTGTACCGACCTACACCGACGGAACCTTTTCGTATTTCGCCAGGGATTATGCCCTCGTCAAGTTTGAGCTTATCTAGAACCCGGTGGTTAAAATTTTTGACGGTTTCAATGTTCAACGCGGGCGGATTTCCTCCCTTGATATCTTGCAGTATGAAATTGCACGCACTAATGATGTTCTCCGTTTCCTGCCCCAAATATTCCCTCGAGGGAGGTAATCGCAGCTTTCCTTCTATCTGCTTGAGAACTTCTTCTTCGGTTAGCGTATTCCCTTCAATAGCAGTCGTGGCCAGTACGCCCTTGGCCAGATATATCTCGTGAAGCTGTTTAGCAGCATCGGGCGCAAGAATGACATTGGCTAGATGCTCACATTTTGATTTTGCCTCTCCTAGCAGCATCCAGAGCGTTTGGGTCCTGCAAGTTAGGTCAAGCGAAAATGTGATCCAAGGATGAGATTTTATATATGTCCTTGACATTGTCCTATTTTATGTCCATGAACATTTATTATTTATCAATGACTTATTAATTATTTGACATTATGCGTGTCCGCTTTTTTTAAAAATATCACGTCTCGTGCTCGGTTTCAAGCCTGACCCGATATGGAATGAGCCAAGAAACTTAAGATGCTAAGGAGTTAATCAAATGCTCCGTGAGCAAATGCAGGCGCGGTAAGTGGGGCAGGGCTTGAGCGATGAGAGCCGCCTCGTTCGTCTTGGCCCTGGCAACGTCGCCGGGACATTCGCGGCACAGAACCTCGATACCGGCCTGTTCCATTTCAGGATGAAACAGCAACCCGTAGGCTTTGGGGCCATAGCGGAAGGCCTGGATACAGACATCGTTCGCCGCAAGAGGCACAGCGCCAGGCGGAAGGTCAAAGACTTCCCCGTGCCATTCGAAGACCGCCCAAGGTTCCGGGACGGTCTTGAACACTTGGTCCTGTCGCCCCTCCACGGTCGGAACAACCGGCGTTATCCCCAATTCCAGTTTGGGCCCAGGCCTGACCTTGCCGCCGAGGGCCTTTGCCAAGAGCTGACTGCCCAGACAGATACCGACGTAAGGGATGCCGGATTCCACGGCCTTCTTGATGAACGCCAGCTCGGCTCGAATCCAGGCATCGGGATCATTGACCGACATCGGTCCGCCCATAACGAGCAGGAAATCCCCGGCATCATCGGGCAGCCCCGACTCAGGGACGAGGTACCGTTCCAGCCGATAGTCTCGCTGCTCCAAGAAACGGGCGAAGACGCCTGGCCCTTCAAAGGCCACGTGTTGCAGACAGACCGCACGCATTCGCCGCTCCTTTTTCAGCAGCCGCTAAGGGATCAGGACGATCTTGCCGTACGCCCCAGCTTTCATCACCGCCTTATGAGCTTGCGGGGCCTCAGCCAGGGGGAACTCCCGGCCTACGACAGGCCGCAAGGTGCCGTTTTCCAATCCTGCCACCAAGGCCGCGTGGATGCTGGCTACATCCTGCTCCGACGCGTTGAAGAGCGTCATGCCGAGGATGGCTGCGTCCCTGGCCATGGCCTCGCGTGGGTTGACCTCCACCGTCCCTCGGCTCCCGATCACGACCACGCGGCCTCCCTTGGCTAGGACCGTCAGGTCCTTCCCCAGGTTCACATTGGCCAACATCTCCAAGATCACGTCCACCCCTCGCCCTTCCGTCAGAGCCATTGACTGATCGAGGTAGCCAGGCGTCCGATGGTCCAACACATGATGGGCGCCCTGTTCTTTGACGAGGGCTTGTCTTCGTTCCGTGCCCGCCGTGCCGATCACGGTGAGGCCAGCCGCCCTGGCGATCTGGACGGAAGCGATCCCCACTCCGCCGCTGGCCCCATGAACCAAGAGAGCGTCTCCCGCTTTGGCATGGGCCCGATGAAAGAGCGCCCGATAGGCGGTCGCATAGGGCACGTTGACCCCGGCCCCCTGGGCGAAGGAGACCGAAGCAGGCAACCGATGCACCTGATCGAGAGCGCAGAGAGCCAGCTCCGCGTAGGCACCGGTGATCGTGCCGGACGTATAGACCCGGTCTCCGACAGCAAGGCCTCGGACTCCCGTCCCCAGAGCCTCCACGATTCCCGCCGCATCCATCCCCGGCGTGTAGGGGAGAGGCGGCTTCGTATAGACACCGGCTCTGATGTAGGTATCCACCGGATTCACCCCGGCTGCCTTGATCCTCACCAGGACTTGTCCGGGACCAGGTTGCGGGTCCGGTACAGTCTCTCCCCGCATGACCTCCGGCTCACCGAACTGATGAACTCTGATCGCCCTCATGACGGTCTCCTCATTTCACGCCCTTTTGTAGCCCTGCTAAAGGCGCAGCGGCTTGATCGGCGACAAGACCGCCGCCGGATTATTCTTCCAGAGCGACGCATCGGCATCCACGTAGAGTTCCACTTCATTGCCGTCCGGGTCTTGGAGATAGAGGCTCTGGCTCACGGTGTGATCGCTCATGCCGCTGATCGGAATGCCGGCCCGCTCCACCTCACGCTTGGCCTCCCGCAGCTCGTCCAGACTGTCTCCAACCTTGATCCCGATGTGGTATAGCCCCAACCGGCGACCAGGGGGCGGGGCCGGCGCCTCACCCACCTCGATCAAGAGCAGTTCATGGTGAGTCCGACCCGAGGTCAGCGCCGCCGCTGCGCCGCAAAAGATCCGCCCACTTTCCTGAAACCCCAGCAAGTCACGATAGAAAGCCAGCGACCGTTCCAGATTCCTCACGTAGAAGACCACGTGGCCGAGGTAGTGAGCTTTCATGGCCTCACCTGGTGAAGGCGACCCCGGCCTTCTGCACTTCTCGATAGGGAAGCAGCCAGACCAAGGATTCGTCATGGAGGTCTCCCACCTGGATGCGGTTGCCCCAGGGGTCCCGAAAATCGCATCGGAAGTCGGGGTGCAGTTTCAGTTTGTACTTCTTGGTAAGCTTTCTCCGCACCTCTTTAATCTGCGCCTCGTCGCGCACCATGAGACCGAAGTGCTTGACGCGATCCGGTTGGAGTGTTTCCACCTCAAAGATGGCGAGGAACTGATGCTCGCCCAGTTTGCACCAGGCCGCTCCTTCGCCGCCGCGCAGCATCTTCAGGCCGAACACGTCCGAGTAGAACTTGACGGCCTTTTTGGCGTTGGTCACCTCGATGACCACATGATTGACTCCATAGACCTGCACCGCCATGGTAGTTCTCCTTTGTTCTCTTAATCTCCCGCTCTACAAAAGACCGGTCGGACCGGTCCTTTCATCCCCCCATCTCCCAGATCAGCACCTCCGCGCCGGAGGGGACATCCGCCGTCAAGCGGAGCGAGCCGGACATCGTCAAGCGCACCGCGTCGCCGGAGGCAAGGGAACCCGCGCCCTCCAGCACCGCAGAACCCTTCGCCACGTACAGGTGAAGCGACGTTGCATCCGGCAGGGAGACGGTCTCGCCGGATTTCAACCGCCCGCCCCACAGGACCGCCCCGCGCTGGCGAATGGAGATGGCCGCATGGTGCCCACGGCCTGATGCAATCGGCACGAGCCCGCCTTTCTCTAGCTGGCCGTTGATATCAAGCTGCTCGTAGTCTGGATTGATCCGTTCGGTGTCCGGTTGGACCCACATTTGAATGAGGCGCAGATCCCTGTCGTTCCTGGGGTTCATCTCGGAGTGCCAGATGCCGGTGCCCGCGCTCATGCGTTGAGCCAAGCCCGGGTAGATGATCCCTCGGTTGCCCTCGGAGTCCTTGTGTTCGACCTCCCCCTCAAGCACCCAGGTGACGATCTCCATATCCTGATGCGGATGAGTGCGGAAGCCTGTGCCGGCTCTGATGACATCATCGTTGCTGACCAGCAGCAGCCCATGGTGGGTGTTCGCCGGGTCATAATGGCCGCCGAAGCTGAAACTGTGACGGGAGTCCAGCCAGTCGATCTTCGTATGAAACCGCTCCCCGCTTCGTCGGACGTCGATGATCGGTGCGCGCGTCATAATAAGGCCCCCTTCCCAACCAAACCGTCGCACGAACCCACAACGTTCTGCAATGTTTCAGCAGTCTATCGATCTTTATGGTAGTTCTCATGAGGATAATGTCAAGGGATGTTCCTTCCGATATCGTTTGAACCGACCCGAAGAGGCCAAACCTCCAGTGAAGTCGGCCTGTCGCAAAATCATTACTTTCTAGCCCGTCCGCCCCCTCTGCGCTACAATCACTTGGCATGAAACACCGGATCAAAAACGCCGACGACATCGCCTGGCTTCTGGACCACACGCAGGCCTTCCAGGGCGGCCAGGTAGCCGACGTACACATCCACAAGCGGCGGCTCCTGGATGAAACCACGGGCCGCGAGTTCACGGCCGGGACCACCATCACCGTTGTCATCCACTACGAAGCGGCGCCCCGTGGGATCGAAGAGCCCTATGCCGTGACCCGCGTGGCCAGGCTCCTCATGATCGGGGCAACCGACTTTTCTATTTTCGAGCAGGAGGGGACGGATTTCTCGAAGATCGGTATCGTCCAGGCGGAAGCTTCCGGTGGGCGGCTGCGGTTCTGGTTCGACCCCCATGGCGAACTCTACGTGATCTGCGATGAGGCCGAGATCGAAGAGGTGTCCGCGCCGGGATCGGCCAAGCCGATGCGGTCCGGCATGACCGAATGGACCTTCCAGGCCAAGACCGGCCCGTTGCCGTCAACCGCCTGGTTTCTGGAGCATCTGGATCGAGCGGGGCTGCCCTGCGCCTGGCGGACGGTCAAACGCAGCGCCGCCTCTCACCCGGCGCTGCGGTGGGAAGGCTACCTGGTGCCGGCCTCCGACCACGGCCTCCCGCAAAAGGGTCACGTCAAGCCCAAGAGCGGCATCCACCTCCAGGCCTTCGGCCCGTTGGACGGCTGCGACTTCATCCTCACCCTCCGTGCCGCCCCGCATGAGAACGGCACAGGCCGGCTCCTCATCACCCTCGCCGACCTCATCGCCCGCAGCTTCGCCGGCACCTGTCTGGCCGGCAACCAGATCATGGAAGGGGACGAGTGGCTCGGCGAGCCCAGCATCGGGACCACCGGCCGCACGGGCCAGTCCGAACACGGCTAACCGTTTCGCGTGGGAAAACGAGGGGAGTCGGGTTGCGGGAGTCTTCTAATGCGAGGAGGACGTGGCGCCGTTCTTCTTGTTCACGCACTCGACGAGGTGCCAGAACCGCAAAGGATTGACCTTTTCCTTCCGGGCCACCAGCAGCGACGTTCCTTCCAACACGGTGCTCAACGAGAGGTCGGTCCGAAAGCCGATGTGTTTGCAGAGCGGGGAGATCACCTTCTCGACTGCGGCGATCAGTTTGTTCCCGTTGCTGAAGTGGTTGAGCATGATAATCCGCCCCCCGGGCCGGCAGACGCGAATCATCTCGGTCACCACCTTGCGGTAATCCGGGACCGCCGTCACCACGTAGGCCGCCATGACCGTGTCGAAGCTGTCGTCGGCAAACTCCATCTGCCCGGCATCCATGCGCGACAGTTCGACATGGTCGAGCCCGTGGGCCCGCACCCGTTCATGGGCCTTCTCCAGCATCCCGGACGAGAGGTCGATGCCGACCACCTTGCAGTGACGGGGATAGAGCGGCAGCGCCAGGCCGGTGCCGACCCCGACTTCCAAAATTCGCTCGTTGCGCCGGACGTCGAGGCGGCGGACCGCCGACTCGCGGGACTCGTGGAAAATCT
>VGXD01000016.1 GCA_016873525.1 Nitrospira sp.
GGACAAATAGACGACCGCAGTTCACGCAAGAATGTTAGGCCTTAGGGCGCTTTCAGGACGACGCTTCTCTGGTACATCGCTGGCGTAGGCTCTGTTTACAATCGGCGGCGGTCATGGTACAAATATTTCGTTCACCCTTCACAAAGTGAGGTGTCCTATGACCAAGCTTTTGAAGGTGCCCGCCTCTGCCGACCTTGATCTTGGCAAGGGTCCCAACGGGGTTGCTCAGCCCTGCTGGTGACCACGAGGCCATTCTTAGCCGGTAGAGGGAACAGAGTATTGGGCGGGCCCGGAGAGGAAGTGAGCACCTCTCATACGGATCACCCGCCCCGGGCCTTTCCCCCAGCCGCATTGACGATCCCGTTCATCTGGATATCTGTCGTTCCGCGTGATATGAACTGCGAACGAGAGGTCCTGACTCGACGTGGCTGAAGCCCATCGCCAGCCCTTCATCCTTCAAGGCCACGAATTCATCCGGGTGGTAGAAACGATCAACCGGCAGGTGCTGCTTGCTTGGCTGCAAGTATTGTCCGATCGTCAGGATGTCGCAGCCGACCGACCGGAGGTCCCGCATCACTTCTCGGATTTCCTCCCCCGTCTCCCCCATGCCGACGATCAGGCCGGACTTGGTCCTTGCGCTTAATTGCTTTGCCCGTCCCAGCAATTCGATGGACCGGTCATACTTGCCCTGAGGCCTGATCGAGGGGAACAGGCGACAGACCGTTTCAATGTTGTGGTTCAGAATGTCAGGCCGCTCGGCGATGACGGCGGACAAAGCTGCTTCGTTGCCTTCGAAATCCGGAATCAATACCTCAATCGTGCAGGTCGGGATCAGGCGACGGATCTGTCGAATCGTCTCGGCGAAGATCGCCGCCCCGCCGTCTTCCAATTCATCCCGGTTGACCGAGGTGATCACGACGTGCTTGAGCCCCAAGGCTTGCACCGCCTGGGCCACACGAAGGGGCTCTTCCCGGTCAAGCGCCGAGGGGCGGCCGGTCGTGACCGCGCAATAGTGGCAGCGCCTGGTGCAGATATCGCCCAGGATCAGGAAGGTGGCGGTGCGTTGGTTCCAACATTCCCAGATGTTCGGACAGCGGGCCTCCTCGCAAATTGTGTGGAGCCCCAATTTGTCCATGGTGTGTCTGATGTCCAGGAAGTCGGCTCCCCTGGCGATCTTGACCTTAAACCAGGGAGGCAGGCGCCGCTTCTCCGCCGGGAGGGAGGCCGATGCCTTGGCTCGGCCGATCTCATGTGTCGGGATAAAGATCATTGAGGCTTCCTCTGGCAGGATGTTGAAAAAGTCCACCGGCTTTGTTCCCTGCCTTCGCCGAAGCGAAGCCTCGGCTTCGCGCAGGCAGGTCGCGGCGCTTAGAGGCTCAACGCCCCGCAACGGTACGCCTCGCCTCCTCGCTTGCTGCGGCCGCGTTGGACGGCCTTTTTGAACATCCTGATGGGGGGGGATACTGATCCCGTTTGTGATCTCCTGCGGCCCGGTCTTTCCTGGCGCCAACAATGTTTTTCAAGAGCCTGCTGGGCGTGCCGCTTTCGCAGGGCCGGTCGAACGGTACTCTAACGAAACCAGAGGGAGAGCGCAATATCGCTAGGGGTGCTGAAGCCTGCAAGGCCTATTTATGGAAGGGCAGCAATCGGCAAAGCAGCCGGCTGAACAGTCCTCTGAGTTGAGCGAGGAATTGGTTGGGGTCCTGATGATCGGCCCAGGGTTCTTGGCTGCCGAGGTAGGTGCCGCCGTTGAAACAGAGTTGGCTGCGAAGTTGTCGATAGCCTTTGTCCTGGAGCGTCCTGACGAGTCGGCTCAAGGCGGCCGCCTGGGTTGGGGAGGCTTCGGTCACGACGGTCGTGGTTTCGTAGCGAAGGGAGGCGCGATAGCCGTTCTCCAGCTTACCGATATCGACCAGCCGGTTGAATCCCCTCTCGCGTTCATCCAGCCCTGCGAGTCGATATTGCGCAATGACGTCGGTCTTCATGGCCGGTCTGCGGGGTGGCTAGGAGGCGCGGAACACCGCCAGGAGATCGCTTAGCGCGATCATCTTGTTTTGTAGAATCGCCCGCTCCCTGTTCGCTTCCAGGATGGCGGCTTGTTTGTCGCCCGTCTTGAGACAGGAGGCGCCCAAGGCCAACACGCGGTCGCACTCTGTTTCCACCTTCCCCTTGACGACCGGATTCACGGAGAGGATTTCTCTCACTTTCTCTCTGGTCGAGGAAAAATGCGCTTGTAGGTCGGCTTCCGGGAAGGACTGGCGGAGCGCGTCGTTCTGGCAGCGGTCCAGGAATTGGGTCAGAAACACGTAGAGCCGAAGGAGGGTTTCGGTAATTTCAATATGTCCTGGCGCGGTTACGTGAGTGGACATTCATCGACCTCTTCTTGGGTGATTACGCTGGTACGCTGACGGCCGGGCATCTTGCACAAGCGGACGCTCAGATATGCCGCCTCTGGAGCGGACAGACAGGCTCAGAGCAAGATGGTGACATCGGCCCCGTTGACCTTGACCTGGTATGATTTTACACAGGCAGAGGGGTTGGTGAGGGATCGCCCCGTCTTCACGTCATACTGCCAATTATGCCAGGGACAGCTGACCGTCTCGCCCACAAGCTCCCCTTCACCCAGAGGGCCGCCTCGATGCACGCAGTCATTGTCGATCGCGTAGAAGGTGCCGGCCACGTTGAACAGGGCGATCGACTGCCCGTTGGCCTCGGTGACCATGCCGCTGCCGGGGGCTACGTCTGCCGTGCCGGCCACTCGAACGAACTCTGACATCAGGACCTCCTCGGTAAGTCTGGCGCTATGGGGTGAGGCGCTTGTGTGCCGCGCTAACCGGCTCCAATCGGGCGCTTGATCTTTTTCAGTAAACTTTCAATCGGCGACGCGGAGGGGCTGCCGCCGGTCCCGGCCGTGAAATGGGCGGCAATTTTGGCGGCAATCTCTCTGAATGCCGCTGCCTGCGGTGATTCGGGGTGGGCAACCACAATGGGCGTTCCGACATCCCCCCCCGACCTGATGTCGGGGTCGATCGGGATGCCCAACTTTTCCGCCGCCCGTTCGCCGCCGCCGTAGGAGAAGATTTCGGTCCGTTCGCCGCAGTGCCCGCAGAGGAAGTAGCTCATGTTCTCGACGATGCCGAGCAGGGGGACGTTCACTTTCTGAAACATCATGAGTCCCTTGCGCACGTCGTGCAGCGCCACTTCCTGGGGGGTCGTGACGGTGATCGCGCCGCTCAGGGGGATGAGTTGTGAGATGGTGAGTTGGGCGTCGCCGGTTCCTGGAGGCAGGTCGATGAGCAGGTAGTCAAGTTCTCCCCACACGACGTCGCGGAAGAACTGCTGGATGGCCGTGTGGATCATGGGGCCCCGCCAGACGATGGCGGTTTCTTCCGGCACGAAAAACCCCATCGAAATCAGCTTGACCCCGTGGCTTTCGGCCGGCGTGATCTTGCCGTCCGCCTGATCGGGCGGTTTCGTTACGCCCATCATCATGGGGATATTGGGCCCGTAGATGTCCGCATCCATCAGGCCGACTTTTGCTCCCGAGAGACTGAGGGCGACGGCGAGATTGGTCGCCACGGTGGATTTTCCCACGCCCCCCTTGCCGCTGCTGACCGCGATCACATATTTGACGTTTGGGATCAGGTCCTGTTTTCCTGGGCCTGCCTGTCCTTCGTTTACCTCTGCCATCGTGTTCGTTTCCTCACGGGTTGCATGGCAGCGACCTGCTATCGCTGAATCGCTGTCGTTGAGCTGAGCTGAGTGGCAAATTTCTTCCGCGACCGTCCCAAGAGGGGTTTCGGGCGGCTTTCACGGTTGTTCGCAATCACAGGATCCAGAATCTCTCCGCAGGTGATGCAGCGCCATCCCATGAAGAAGAGGGAGCCTGTATCATCCCGTAGGTCTTCAAAGACATCATGCGCCATCACGCCTTTGCATCGAGGACAGTCCATAGCATATCTCCCATTTATATGATTGGCCTAATTCTAAGCGCAGAGTCTTTTCGCTCAAAATGGCCAGTGAATTTCCCACTCTTAACTACGACTATTTTAATCTGCGACTAAAATAGTCGGCTTTTAAGGTATCATAAAAATAAAAGTAGTGTCAAGAACGGAGTAGCGCCCACATAATCAGGGCAAATGGGGCTTGAGGGGTTTGGTGAAGGTGAAAGACCCCATCCAGCGCCGTGACACTGAATGGGGATCAATCGGTAGGTGCAGGGAATGAGACTAGGCTTGATACCGCTGGAGATTACTCGCTAAGCCGAGCTTCCAGAGGGTGTAGATCAACCACTTCGAAGGGTCAAAGTTGTACCACTTGGGGCCGTTGCGATAGTCGCGCAGGTGGGTATGGTGGTAATTATGGTAGCCCTCGCCGAAGGTCACCAGAGAGATCCACCAGCTATCCCGGCTGCTGTCGTTCTGGCCATGAGGCTGAGAGCCCCAAATATGACAGATGGAGTTGATGCAAAAAGTTGAATTGAGAACGAGGAAAATGCGACAGACCCCTGCGAGCAAAAAGCAGCTCAGCCCTCCCATCCATCCGCCGCTCCAGACTCCAACGATGAAGGGAAGCGCCAGGCCTGACAGGACGATCGGGATGTAATACCGGTGCTGCCACATGATCAGCGGGTCTTTCCGCAGCTTGGATTCCCATTTTTCTTCACGGTAGGGGGATTTATGGAAAATCCACACGCAGTGGCTGTACCAAAATCCCTTCAACGCGTTATAGGGGTCTTCTTCTTGGTCGCAACGGGCATGGTGCCGAATATGGTCCGAACACCACCTGAGCGCCGAGTTTTCCATGGCCCATCCGCCGACGATGAGAAAGCAGACTTTGACCCAATTCCGACATTCGAAGCTTCGGTGAGAGATCAGGCGGTGGTAGCCGACCGTAATGCCGAGCCCGCTGGCCATGTAGAGAACGGCGAACATGGCCCAATCCACCCTGCTGAATCCGTGTGAATAGGCGAAGGCCGGTACGCCAATGATCGTGGCGACCGTGAAAACGGCAAAGAGCACGATGGCGACATAGTCTTTTTTGCGGGCAACTTGTTCCACGCTCTATCCTCCGGTACGTGTGAAGGGCATCGGCTGGCACCACACATCGACACAAGTCCCGTCAAGATAACAAATTTGGCGAGGGTTTTCAAGCCAGCCTTCGTCGGAATGCCAATCTTCATCGGGGCCTGGCTAGGTGTATACTATACCTACGAACGACGAAGAAAGCTCCCTAACGTCATGCCGTGAGTAGGCGATGAAAGATGATGGCCCTGCGTTGGACGCCGCTATTCTCCGCATCGGGCAAGCGCTAGCCTCCCGGTCAGCCGGTCTCGCGCCAACGGTCTTCGACCATCGCTGGTGGTCCAGCACCCTGCTGGATTGGTGCATGAAAGATGACGCCTTCAAGATTCAGCTGTTTCGTTTTATCGATGTCCTCCCCTCCCTCCGTGGCGACGAGCTTGTTGCCAAGCTTGCCGAGGAATATCTTGGCGAGAAGGCCGCACCGCTTTCCCTCCAGTGGGGTTTGCGAGCCGTCTCGGCGACCAAGCTTGGGGCCCGCCTCAGCGCCAAGTCTCTGCGCCAACAGATTGTGCAGATGGCGAAGGTGTTCATTGCCGGGGCGACCATTGACGAAGCGCTGCCGGCACTCTTGCGTCATTGGAAAGAGGGACGCGGTTTCTCCGTCGATTTGCTGGGAGAGGCCACGGTCAGCGAGAAAGAAGCCGACCAGTACCGCGACCGTTGTCTGGAGGCCCTGACTCGCCTGGGTGCTGCCACGGCCGCCTGGCCCTCGTCTCCCCTGCTGGAAGAAGATCAGTTCGGACCTCTCCCACGGGTCCACCTGTCGATCAAGTTATCGGCGCTCTCCTCTCATCTGGACCCCATCGATCCCGAAGGGGCCTATCGGTGCGTGGCCGCCCGTCTCCGCCCGATCCTCGACCAAGCACTGGCGCTTCCGGCTGCCATGACCTTCGATATGGAACAGTCGGAACTAAAAGACCTGACGTTGGCGATTTTCATGAAGCTGCTTTCCGAAGAAGCCTATCGGCGGTATCCCCATGGCGGCATTGCGATACAGGCCTACCTGAAAGAATCACGGAGCGATCTGGAACGTGTGCTGCAATGGGTGCGGCATCGCGGCGCGCCGGTGACGATTCGGCTGGTCAAGGGCGCCTACTGGGATTCCGACATGATTCGGCATCAACAGCGTGGGTGGCCGGTCCCGGTTTTCAGAAGCAAAGCGGAGACGGATGCGCAATATGAAACCTTGAGCCGGATGCTGATCGAAGGGGCCGACTGCGTCAGGCCCGCGTTCGCCACGCACAACCTCCGCAGCCTGGCCCATGCCGAAGCGGCCGCCCAGGCGGTTGGGCTGCCGCCTCATGCCCGTGAATACCAGATGATCTTTGGCATGGCGGAACCGTTGCAGGCTGCCGTTGCGGAAACCGAACGGCGTGTCCGTATCTATACCCCGATCGGCGAGTTTCTTCCCGGCATGGCCTATTTGGTGCGCCGCCTTCTGGAGAATACCTCCAACGAGTCTTTTCTGAGGAAGGAATATGCCGAGTCGCAACCACTGGATGTATTGCTGGCCCCTCCCCGTCCCCTGATGGAACCGAGGCTGGTTGCAGGGCAGCGAGGAAAGCACACGACCGGCATAGCGGGGCAGCCCAGCACGGGACGCGATCGCGACGAGTCGTTCGTCAACGAACCTCCGACGGATTTCTCGCAGGCCTCTTCGCGCGAGGCCATGACGGCAGCCCTGGCCTCCGTCAAGGCTCAACTGGGCCGCAGTTTTTCCACCGCGGTTCCGTCGGACTGCTCAATGTCAGGGCCTGAACTGCGCTCTTTCAACCCCAGCGTGCCGGGCCAAGTGATCGGCCGCTTGCGTGCCTGTTCTCCGACCGATGTCGCAGGTGCCGTCAAAACCGCTCTGGCGCGGCTCTCCTCATGGGCCGCGACCTCTCCGGACCAGCGGGCTGACATCATGACCGAGGCTGCGGCAGCCCTTCGCCGCCGCCGTTTCGAGCTGGCCGCATGGGAGATTGTCGAAACGGGGAAACCCTGGCGTGAGGCGGATGCGGATGTGGCGGAGGCGATCGATTTTTTGGAGTTCTATGCCAAAGACATGCGGCGGCTTGGCCGGCCGGTCCGGTTGGGGCATGAACCGGGCGAACTCAATCACCAGATGGTGGCCCCGCGAGGGCTGGTTGTGGTGATTGCGCCCTGGAATTTTCCCCTCGCGATTCCTGCCGGAATGGTTGCCGCTGCATTGGTGGCGGGGAATGCCGTGCTGTTCAAACCTTCGGAGCGGTCGCCGGTGCTGGGACAGCTCTTGGCTGAGGTGTTGGCTGAAGCGGGACTTCCGGAGGGCGTGTTGCACTGTCTGCCTGGCGGACCGGACCTTGGGGAGGCCTTGGTGGCTCAGCCGGAAATTGCGATGGTGGCCTTTACCGGATCCAAAGAGGTCGGACTCAAAATCCTTGCTCAAGCCTCGCGAGTGGAGCCGGGTCAGCGCAAGATTAAACACGTCATTGCGGAGATGGGCGGGAAAAACGCCATCATCGTGGACGAGACCGCAGATTTGGATGAGGCGGTGACGGGGGTTATGGCCTCCTTCACCGGCTACCAAGGCCAGAAATGCTCGGCCTGTTCGCGGGTCATCGTGCACGAGGCCGTCCACGACGTGTTTCTCCAGCGTTTGGTGGATGCCGTGTCGAGTCTTCGGATCGGCAATCCGGAGGACCCCGGCGTCCAGATGGGCCCGCTGATCGACGCCCGCGCACAGGAGAAGGTGCGGGCCTATATCGAAATCGGGAAGCGAGAGGGGCGGCTTGTGTTGGAGCGGCAGGTCGAAGGAGAGGGCTGCTTTGTGGAGCCGGCTATCTTTGCCGAGATCAAGCCTCGGCACCGGCTGGCGCAAGAGGAAATTTTCGGGCCGGTCTTGGCGGTCATGAAGGCGCGGGACCTGACTGAGGCGCTTGCCGTGGCAAACGATTCGAGCTATGCCCTGACGGGCGGGCTCTATTCACGGAGCCCCGCCAATATCCTGGCCGCACGCAACGGATTCGACGTGGGGAACCTCTACATCAACCGTCCCATCACCGGGGCCTTGGTCGGCCTGCAGCCGTTTGGCGGTCATCGCTTGTCCGGGCTCGGCACGAAGGCCGGCGGGGAAGGCTACCTGGGCCAGTTCATGGTGCGGCGCGTCGTCAGCGAAAATACCCTTCGCCATGGGTTCGCACCGGCCGAGTGAGGCCGTCGGCCGTTTGATGTGCGCTTCTTCCAGCTCCTCCGTGATCTCCGTGATCAACCCGCGACCGGATTTCATCGGAGGCAGTTCTTGCCGTTCGATGTATTTCACGAGCCCCACGCCTCGGGCGAACCAGGCCGTCATCACGTCCGTGCCGAGGACCGTCTGGTTGAGGTTCGTGAGCCGAATCCGCATCGTCATCCGCGCCTCAATCCGAAGGGCATCCCGGTACGTGCCTGCCGGCACCTGGAGGGTTTCCAGGCCGATCAGCGTGACCGTGGATTCCACGTCGGTCGGTTCGTCCTTTTCGTCGCCGTCCAAGTCCGTGCCGAGGGTCAGCCCCTTGCGATTCAACTGTTGAAACGACGAGGACAGGACCAAGGGAAACCGGACAATCTGGTAAGGCACCAGCTGTTTTTCAAGCGGCGTTCCAGGCTGGGAGCCGTAATAGACGATGCCGGCCGCATCCCGGCGATAATAGCTGTCGGAGGGGCCGTGGTTGCCGGGGTTCGTGTCATGGAAGACCTTGACCGTCACGCCCTTCACCGTTTCCGTGCCTTGCACGGCGGAGACATTTTCAAATTCATTCCCGGCGATGGTTTGCAGGGGGCTCTCGACGACCTGGCCGCGATACCGCCACCGGTTTCCCTGCGTGTCAGGAAAGTATTCTTCGGAACGAACGATCGTTTCGGCGACCGGATCGGCTGAAGCCGGTCTCTCGCCGAACAGACCTAAAAAGGACGCCAGCAGCGCCGACAAGAATCCGATGCTCATCCTGATCGAATGCCGTTGCATAACCCGTCTCCGTCGATGGATAGGGAAGGCACCGTAGCATAAGTCCTTCCGGAGCGGCAAGGCTGGAGGCCGTGGGCTGGCGCTGTCCCGCGGCTTGTCTTTCCAGTCAGGAATTCGGGATAATGCGCCAGCGAGGTTCCATGCCACCATCGGTCTTGTCGAATGCCCGGCCTGCACCTTCTCGGGATGCGGCCTCCCCGTCCACGGTTCTGGTCACAGGCGGTTCGCGTGGCATCGGCCGCGCAATCTGCCTGGAGTTTGGGCGGGCCGGTTGGCGTGTAGGGGTCCACTATCGAGGCCGTCAGGCTGAGGCCGAGCGTACCGCCGCTCTCATCAAGGATTGCGGTGGCGAAGCCGTCCTGTGCCGCGCCGATATTCGGGACGCGGAGCAAGTGCGCGCGATGGTCAGGGACTTGGCGGTCCGTTGGGGGCGGCTGGATGTGGCCGTCTGCAATGCCGGGGAAGCTGCCAGCGGGCTGGTGCTCAAGCTCAGTGCGGAGCAATGGGCGGCTGCGATCGAGACGAACCTCACGGGCGCGTTTCACTGCCTGCAAGCAATCGGCTCAGTCATGTCGGAACAACAAGCCGGGTCGGTGGTGGTGGTGGCCTCCTTCGCCGGTCTCCAGGGCGATGCCGGCCAATCCGCTTACGCCGCTTCCAAGGCTGGTCTTATGGGCTTGGTCAAGACTGCCGCCAGGGAATGGGGCAGCCGCCATGTCAGGGTCAACGCCATCTGTCCCGGTTGGCAACGGACCGACCTGTCGGGAACGTCGATGCCGGAAGATGCGGCCGCGAGCGGCCATGTCTTGGGAGATTTCGTGGAGATGGAATCCGTTGCCAAGTCGGTGTATCACCTGGCTCTGGCGCAAGGCGCCTCGGGACAGGTCTGGAACCTGGATAGCCGCATTCTTGCAAGCATCTGAGGATGCCTGCTGAGGAATCCTGACGTCGCGATCCTTCAACCGCACAAGCAGGTCTTGCATTGCCCTCAGACCAAAGCCCCATCGTGTCAGCCAAGGCCATTCAGGGATGTTTTGTCACGGGGACCGATACCGGCGTCGGGAAGACCTTGGTCATCGCTGCCCTTGCCCATTATCTTCGGCAACAGGGCCTGGATGTGGGCGTGATGAAGCCGATTGAAACAGGCTGTGAGCCAGGCGGCTCTGCTCTCTCCGATGGCGCCGATGGCGCGCGCTTGCAAGTCGGCATCGGCAACCATGATCCGAGTCACCTCGTCACCCCCTACCGATTCCCCGACCCCCTCGCGCCGCTTGCTGCGGCAGAACGAGCCGGTATGACGATCCAGCCGGATCGTATCGTGACCGCCTTCAAGGAGCTTGCGGCCCGGCACCGCTGTCTGCTGGTCGAGGGAGTCGGAGGCGTGATGGTGCCGATTGCAGAGGGATTCGATGTGAGGGACCTGATCGCCAGGCTCGGTCTGCCCGTGTTGATTGTCGGCCGTGCCGCACTCGGCGGCGTCAACCATGCCTTGCTGACGGTTGAGGCCTTGCAGCAACGCGGGATCCCCGTTTTGGCGATCCTCTTGAATCGGCCCGCCGGAGCCCGCGCGTCAACCCATGGACGGCTTCAGGAGGAATCGACGGCTGCGCTGCTGCGCAAGCGACACGACATCCCTCTCTTGGGTCCTCTCCGGCACGAACCCCTGCTCGAGCAGGACTGGACTCAAGGGGTGACCCGCATCGCCGCCGATCCGGTCATTCGGGAACTAGCCGGTCTGGTTACGGCAGCCGGGAGATACAGCTCCGGACCGCGCTCCCTACGTCAGGGGCCCCGATGATTGCGGAAATAACGGCGACCCCGTCGGCTCCGGCTGCCAAGACGGGGGCGATGCGGTCGGCGGTTATCCCGCCGATGGCAAAGACCGGCAGTTGCGTCAGCCGGCGGATCCGTTTCAGCCCATCGATGCCCACCACCGGTTCATGGTCTCGTTTGCTGCCGGTCTGAAAGATCGGTCCAAAACCGATGTAGTCGGCTCCCCCGGCCATGGCCTGGATGACGTCGGCCTCGCAATGCGTCGATAACCCGACGATCTTCTCCGGTCCCAGAATCGTCCTGGCCAAAGCCAGGGGCATGTCGTCCTGGCCAAGGTGGACTCCGTCCGCATCGACGGCCAGGGCCAGATCGCAGCGGTCATTGACGAAGAAGAGGGCCCCGGCTTCGGCGGCGGCCCGGCGGAGTCCGAGGGCCCGGCGATACGCCTCGGAAGCCGAAGCGGTCTTGTCGCGATATTGAAACAGCCTGACGCCGGCTTCGGCCGCGGCAGTCAAGACCTCCAAGAGCGGGCGTCCCTGGCCAGCCTGCTGGTCCAGAATGAGGTAGAGTCCTTTGAGGGACTCCTGTCGATTGGCGTGGAGCGGCACCGGTCTCAAGCTGCGTGGTTGGCGAGAAAGCGTTCGAGAAAGCCGGTGGAGATCCGGCCTTTTTGAAACTCCGCATCGTTGAAAATGCGGCGGTGCAGCGGGATGGTGGTTTTAATGCCTTCGATGACGAATTCGTCGAGGGCGCGGCGCATCCGGGCCATGGCCTCTTCGCGGTTTTGGCCGTGCGTGATGAGCTTCGCAATCAGCGAATCGTAGTGCGGCACCACGGTGCTGTTGAGTTGCATGGCTGAGTCCACGCGGACCCCGAACCCGCCGGGTTGATGGTAGCGCGTCACGAGGCCGGGACAGGGGGTGAATTTGTCCGGACATTCGGCGTTGATCCGGCACTCGAAGCTGTGCCCCGTGATCCGGATGTCTTGCTGCCGGAAGGCCAGCGGGAGGCCCGCGGCGATGCGGATTTGTTCCTTGATGAGGTCGATCCCCGTCACCATTTCCGTCACCGGGTGTTCCACCTGGATGCGGGCGTTTACTTCCATGAAGTAAAAATTCTGATCCTTGTCCAGCAAGAACTCGACCGTGCCGGCGTTGCGATAATGGGCGGCCTTGACCGCATCGACCGCCACCTTCCCGATTTCGCGCCGCAGCCGTTCATCCACGGCCGGCGACGGGGTCTCTTCCACCAGCTTTTGGTAGCGCCGCTGAATGGAGCAGTCCCGCTCGCCCAGGAACACCACCCGCCCACGTTCGTCGGCCAGGACCTGCACCTCGATGTGGCGCGGTTCGATGAAATAGCGTTCTAGGTAGACCCCGTCGTTTCCAAAGGTGGATTTGGCTTCGGCCTGGGCGGCTTGGAAGGCTCGGAAGAGGTCGTCCTCCTTGTTGACCACCCGCATGCCGCGACCGCCGCCGCCGGCGGAGGCTTTGATGATGACCGGGAACCCGATTTTGCGCGCGGCCTCCAGGGCCTCGCTCTCGTTCCGCAGTTCTCCCTGGCTGCCGGGCATGACCGGGATGCCGCGCCGAATCATGATTTCGCGCGCCTTGGCCTTGTCCCCCATGGCGGCGATGTTCTCGGAGGTGGGGCCGATGAACTTGATGCCGACGGATTCGCAGACCTCCGCAAAGTGGGCGTTTTCAGCCAGAAATCCATAACCCGGATGGATCGCATCCGCGCCGGTGATCTCGGCGGCACTTAAGACGTTGGGGATGTTTCGGTAGCTGAGGGCGCCGTCGGCCGGGCCGACGCAGATGTGTTCGTCCGCCGTGCGGACGTGCAGGGACTGGGTATCCACGTCGGAGTGGATCGCGACGGTCTTGATGCCGAGCTCTTTGCAAGCCCGGATGACCCGGAGCGCGATCTCCCCGCGATTAGCGATCAGCACTTTCTTGAACACCGGCTGACTCCTGGATGGGGGCGATCAGCCCGCGGACTCGGGATCGAGCAAGAATAACGGCTGGCCGTACTCCACAGGCTTGGTGCTTTCAGCCAGGATTTTAACGATCCGGCCATCCATCTCCGACTCGATCTCGTTCATCAACTTCATGGCTTCCACAATGCACAAGACCTGGCCTTTTTTCACCAGGTCGCCCTCTTCGACATAGGCATCGGCGTCCGGAGAGGGGGAGCGGTAAAAGGTGCCGACGATGGGAGAGGCGATGGTCACTTTCCCGGAGGTGTCGTTCGGGGCGGGAGCCGTGCGCGATTCGAGCGGGGCCTCCGCTGAGGCGGGCGCGCTGTCCATGGCGACCACCATGGGGCTCGCGCTCCCTTCCCGCCGAAGCCGGATGCGAAAGCCTTCGCATTCCCACTCCAACTCGGCGAGGCCATGCCGCTTCAGCAAGTCCACCAAGTGAGGAATGTCGGCACGGAGATCGCCGCTTAGGCCGTTCGAGCCGGCGCGTGCCGGCAGGGTGACGGTCGGACGGCGGGTTTTCTTTGAGCGGGCACGCTTACGGGATGGGCTCACCTGACACGCTCCACGTATTCCCGGGTTCGGGTGTCGATCTTGATGGTTTCGCCGATTTCCAGGTAGAGCGGCACCTTGATCACGGCGCCTGTTTCCACCACCACCGGCTTGGTGCCGCCGGAAGCGGTGTCGCCCCTGACGCCCGGCTCTCCATCCACCACCTTGAGTTCGATGAAAATCGGCAGCTCGACGGCGATCGGCCGATGTTCGTAGACCAGAATCTTCGCGACCATGTTTTCCTTGAGCAGATCGGCGTTCTCGCCCAGTTGTTTCTTCTCATAGGTAAACTGCTCGAAGGAGTCGGTGTCCATGAACGTATAGGTGTCCCCCGCCGCATAGAGGAACTGCATTTCCCGCTCTTCCAGGTCCGGCTCTTTGAAACGCTCCCCGGACCGGAAGGTGCGGTCGAGGATGTTGCCGGTCTTGTAGCTTTTCAGCTTGGTGCGCACGAACGCTCCGCCTTTGCCCGGCTTGACGTGCTGGAACTCCACGATGTAGTAGGGATCGCCTTCGACCTCGATGCGGACCCCGTTGCGAAAATCAGATGTCGAAATCACGAACGTGTGTCTCCTTTTACCGGCCGAGCCTGCCTGGTGGCGATGGGGGTCATCGTGCGGCGGTGTGGCGGACGGTTTTCAGGTGATCGATGGCGGCTCTGATGGCGAGCAGGTAGCCCGTTGGACCAAAACCGGAGATCTGCCCGATCGCCACGTCGGCCACATAGGACCGGTGCCTGAATGCTTCCCGCTTGTAAATGTTCGTCAAATGCACTTCCACGGTCGGAATGGCCACGGCCGCGATGGCGTCGCGGATCGCCACGCTGGTATGCGTATAGGCGGCCGGGTTGATGACGATTGCATCAAACCGGTCGGCGGCGTCCTGGATCCAGGTGACCAGCTCGCCCTCCAGGTTGGACTGCCTGGTCTCCACCGCGATCCGTTCCTGCTTGGCCAGCTTGGCGATGGCCGCATTGATCGCCTTCAACGATGCGGTCCCGTACAGGGATGTTTCGCGTCGCCCCAGTAAATTCAGATTGGGACCGTGTAACACCAGCACCCGTCGCATATTCCTCCGCCCACCGGGGGCGTGATCCCCGGCGTTCAACCCTATTCAGCCTGGGTGAAGAGGACAACATTGTAACAGGCTTGGGGTAGGTAGTAAATAACTATCGGGTCTGCGCGGCTCAAGTCATCCTGGGATATTGTAGCGCAAGCCCGCGATGGCAGTCAGTTTTTCTTATCGGCGGAGTGGGCCTTGGGGGCCGCCGCAGGCCGTTTTATCGCAGGGCCGAGGGTTAGGATCGCGTCTAAAATACGATCGGCCAGCACCCGCTTGGGCAACAAGCCCAGTTCCGTCACATGTCCGTTGCGATCGACGAGCACGGCCTCATTGGTGTCGGACCCGAAACCGGACCCTTCGGCCGATACGTTGTTTCCCACGATCAAGTCCAGGCCCTTGCGCGCCAACTTGTCCTTGGCCTGAGGCAGGACGGCCCCGGTCTCGGCCGCAAAGCCGACCAGGGTCTGGCCGGTCCGTTTCCGGCCGAGCTGTTCCAGGATGTCGGGGGTCGGCTCAAAGGCCAAGGCGCGCAGCGCCCCCTGCCGTTTCTTGAGCTTCGAGGAGGCGGGCTGAGCAGGGCGAAAATCGGCTACGGCGGCGGCCATGATGAGGACCGTGGACCAGGTGAACCGCGAGGTCAGCGCTTTGTCCATCTCTTCTGCCGTGCAGACCGGGATGT
>VGXD01000017.1 GCA_016873525.1 Nitrospira sp.
CACCTCGCCGATCCGCAGCCGCCCTTCCATGTAGGCGCGGTCGTAAGGGCCGGTCACCAACGAGAGGAGGTACTGCTTCTGGGCGTCCTTGAGCCTCGTGGCGATCAGCTCATCGGTCAGCAGGGCCCGCGTGTCTTCGAACTGAAGCAGGTGCCGGTAGAAGGCCTTCACCAGCTCGTCCACGTGTTGGGCCATGAGGGGCTGGAGAGACGTGAGGCCGGCTTCTTCCTCTGCCGTCAGTTGGAGGTAGTCTTTGCGGATTCCCCAGTCGTCCATGATCTTACAAGCGCTCAGCCGTCCGCTTCCGGCGATGAATTCCGGGCTGACCGCTCAGGGCTGAGAGCTATTTCTTCTGTTCCTCGATCTCCGCCAGCTTGCGGTAGAGGGTTTTCCGGTCGATCCCGAGGGCCTGGGCCGCCTGGTATTTGTTCCCTCCGGTTTTCTCCAGGATGCGGAGGATGTATTCTTTCTCGACTTCCTGCAAGGGGAGGGTGCGATCCGCGGCCTCGTCGATGATTTTCCGATCGCCCCGCGCCCCCAGGATCGAGGGCGGCAAATCTTCCGGGACGATCTGCTCGCCCCGCGCCAGCGTCACGGCCCGCTCGACGACGTTCTCCAGTTCGCGCACGTTGCCGGGCCAGGGGAAGTCCATCAGGAGCGCGAGGGCGGTTTCGTTCATGCCCCGCAGCGTCTTGTGGCTGGCGTCCGCGCACTTTCTGAGAAACGATTCCACCAGCATGGGGATGTCTTCCCGGCGCTCCCGCAGCGGCGGCAGCCGGATCTCGATCACGTTCAAGCGGTAGTAGAGATCTTCCCGAAAGCGCTTGACCTTCACCTCTTCGGCCAGGTTCAGGTTGGTCGCGGCGATGATCCGCACGTCCACCGGCACGGGCCTGGTCGCGCCGACCCGGCGGATTTCGCGTTCCTGAATCGCCCGCAGCAGTTTTGCCTGGAGCAAGGTCGGCAGTTCGCTGATCTCGTCCAGGAACAGCGTGCCCTTCTGCGCCTCTTCGAAGAGTCCCCGCTTGTCGGTTTTGGCGTCGGTGAAGGCCCCCTTCACATGGCCGAAGAGTTCGCTTTCGATCAGCGTTTCCGGGATGGCGGCGCAGTTCACCGGCACGAAGGGGGCGTCGCGCCGCTCGCTGTTGTAGTGGATCGCCTTGGCCACCAACTCCTTGCCGGTCCCGCTTTCGCCCGTGATCAGCACGTTGGTGGGGCTATCGGCCACCCGGCGGATCAGGTCGAAGACTTCCTGCATCGGTTTGCTCTTTCCCAGGATCTGGTGAAAGCTGTATTCCTTGTGGACTTCCCGACGCAGCCGGCTGACTTCGCGGCGGAGGGTCGCCTCGCGCATGGCCCGATCGGCCACCCGGAGCAGGTCGTCGGTTTTGATCGGCTTGACGAGGTAGTCGTAGGCCCCGTGTTTCATGGCGTCGATGGCGGTTTCCACCGATCCGAACGCGGTCATGAGGATGACGTTGATGTTCGGGAGGGTCCGCTTGATCTCGCTCAGCAGTTCGATGCCCTGCATCTCCTTCATGCGGAGATCCGTGAGCACGACCGAACAGTCCTCGTCGGCGAGTTGTTTGAGCGCGTCACGGCCGCCGGAGGCCATCACGACCTGATAGCCGTGCTCTTGCAGCACGTCGTGGAGCAGCGTCCGCATCTCCGCTTCGTCATCGACGACCAGGATCGTTCCGATGTTGTCCGGCATGGGCAGTCTTTCGGCCATGGGGCTAAAAAAACGAGGAGAAAATGGTCCGGAACGGCCACAGATTAGCAGAAGCGGAGGGCTTGTGCCACCCCCATGATGACGCGGGCCCCTGATGGGGCGGGGCCGGGCGTTCGCTTGAGCGGATTATTTCCTTCTGGGCAGGATATGGATGGGCGTGCCGAGGAAGTCGTAGTGTTCGCGCAGGCGGTTTTCCAGATACCGGAGGTAGGTTTTGCCGATGTCCTCCGGATGGCCGACGAAGAACGCGAAGACCGGCGGTCTGATGGCCACCTGGGTGGAGAAGACCGACTTGGTGGTTTTGCTCGGCTTGCCCTTGCGGATCGGGATCGGCTGCGCCGTGATGACTTCCTGGATGAATTTATTCAACGGGCCGGTCGGCACGCGTCCCGTGAAGGCCTTCATGACGCGGTTGATCAGCGGGTAGAGGGAACTGACGGAGTCGGGCTTCAGCGCCGAGGCGAAGAGGACCGGCGCCCAGGGCAGGAACGGAAACCGGCGGCGCAAGTCGCGCTCGTAGGCGTCGCGGGCCTCCGCGTCGTCTTCCTTCAGGTCCCATTTGTTCACCAGCAGGATGCAGGCCCGGGCCTGCTTCAGCACGAGGCCGGCGATCTTCGTGTCTTGTTCGGTGATGCCCTCCACCGCGTCCAGGAGCAAGACCGCGATGTCCGAGCGTCCCATGGCTTTGAGGGAGCGGGCGACGCTGTAGCCCTCGATCCCCCGTTCGACCTTCCCGCGCCGGCGGATGCCGGCCGTGTCGGTGAAGACGTATTGCCGGTCCCGGTAGGTGACGAGGGTGTCGATGGCGTCCCGCGTGGTGCCGGGGATGTCGCTGACCACCACCCGCTCCTGGCCCAGGAGCGTGTTGATCAGCGTGGACTTGCCCACGTTCGGCCGGCCGATGATCGCCACCTTGGGCAGATCGGCCAGCGCCGACGCCTCGCTGACCTCCGGCAGCAGGGAGACCATGCCTTCCAGCAGGTCGTCCACGCCGATGCCGTGCTCGGCCGACATGGGGTAGAGCTGCTTGTGCCCCATGCGGTAAAAATCCGCCAGGAGCGCCTCGGCTTTGGCGGTGTCGATCTTGTTGATCGCGACAAAGACGGGCTTTTGCGCGCCGCGCAGGAGGCTGTTGATCTCTTGATCGGCCGGGGTCAGGCCGGCGCGGCCGTCCATGACCAGGACCAGGATGTCGGCCTCGGCGATCGCAATCTGGGACTGCCGTTTGATGAGCGCGAGCATCCCCTCGCTGGCCGCCGGGTCCAGGCCCCCCGTGTCCACGAGCCGGAAGGGGCGGCCCCGGTAGGAGCCGTCCGCGTAGTTGCGGTCCCGGGTCACGCCGGGCACGTCGTCCACGATGGCGGGCTTCCCCCCCAAGATGCGGTTGAAGAGGGTGGACTTGCCGACGTTCGGCCGGCCGATGATGGCGATCAATGGAATAGACATGGCGTTGGACCGTACCACAGGGGTTCACGCGAAGACAAGAAACCAAACCCCGGCCCCTCTCGACCCTGTGGTACAATCACGAGGTGATGAGGAAGTCCGGAACCAGCCCACGCGGCGCGAACGGCGGATTCGACTGGTCGCATGTCGATGATGTCCTGCTGGACATGGACGGCACGTTGTTGGACCGCCATTTCGACAATTTCTTTTTTGAGGAGGAGCTTCCGCGTCGGTATGCGGCCAAACGGGGGCTTTCCTTCGAGGCGGCGCGGGAACAACTCCTGGCGATGTACCGGTCGGTCGAGACGGAACTGGACTGGACCGATCTGCACTACTGGACCAGGGCCCTGGATATCGACGTCGTGGCCCTGACCAAGGAGTTCGACCACCTCATCGACTTCCATCCCGACGCCCTGGAATTCCTCGGTTATCTCAAAGCGCAGGGCAAGCGCGTGCACATCGTGACCAACGCCCACGAGGCCGGCATCGAGATCAAGGTCGCGAAGACCGGCGTGGACCGGCACGTGCACCGGATCGTCAATGCCTTCGAGATCGGCTGCCTGAAAATGCGCGCGGAGTATTGGCCGACCTGCCGGCAACTCATCGGCTTCGACCCGGTGCGGTCCCTCTATGTCGATGACGATGAAGCCTGCCTGGCTGCGGCGCAGGACTATGGCATCGGTCACCTCTACCACCGCTCCAAATCCAGCTCGCAGCTCCCGCCCCAGCCCTCGTCCCGCTACCGCTCGATCGAAAGTTTTCACGACCTGATGAAGCGCTGAGACGCGCCGTGTCCTATCGACATATTTTATAAATGGAGCGGTCAGGACGGGCCGGCTGTGCCTCGGTACATCTCGCCGACGATGCGGGGTACGCCGGAAAACACAAACCGCTCGATCTGGTGGACGTGGAGCCCGGCCTTGCGGACCAGGACATCGATCGGCCGGTTTAAGTTGCAGCCGCAACCGATGCGTTGCTGGAGGGGATTCAGCCGATCTTGCCACCTGGCCACAGCCGCGTTGTCGCTGCGCCCATGTTCCAGAAACAGAAAAGTTCCCTCCGGCTTCAGCACGCGGCGCACCTCCCGCAAGGCGGCCACCGCGTCGGGAATCGTGCAGAGGGCCCAAGTGCTGACGACGCAGTCGAACCGGCCTTCTTCGAAGGGCAGCCGTTCGGCGCTGAGGTGGACGACCTGGACCGGCATGGGAGCCGCCGCAATTCGCCTGATGACTTTTTGGGGGAGCAGCACGGCGGGATCGACGACGGTCAGCGAAGTCACGGCTGGGGGATAGTGGGGCAGGTTCAAGCCCGTGCCGAAGCCGATCTCCAGGACGGCGCCCCGAGCCGAGACCAGGCTCTCCTGCCGCAGCTCGCGGAAGCGGCGCGTCCCCATGGTCCAGTCCATGAAATGGGGAAACACAGAGGTGGCGTAGAAGCCCATCGTGTCTTCCTTCCGTCCGCAACGGTCGTGAGCTGCACTGTAGCAGGACAAGGGACCGGAGGCTAGGTGTCTGATCGGCGCGCAACCGACCTTTTGGCCGCTTGCCGCTTGCCCCTTGCCGGGGTTGCCTCAACCTTGTGACCCCCTGCGGTCTATGTTAGATTGCGTTCCGCAAACCTATGAGCCGCCCCTACGAACATAAGGCCGTGGAAGCCCGCTGGCAGGCCTATTGGGAAGGAGCGCGCACCTTCCAGTCGGCGGAGGATGCCTCCCGGCCGAAATACTACTGCCTGGAGATGTTTCCCTATCCCTCCGGCCGCATCCACATGGGCCACGTGCGCAACTACGCGATCGGCGACGTGGTCGCCCGCTACAAGCGCATGCGGGGCTTCAACGTGCTCCACCCGATGGGCTGGGACTCCTTCGGCCTTCCGGCCGAGAATGCGGCCATCGAGCGGGGCGTGCATCCGCAGAAGTGGACCAAGGAAAACATCGCCTACATGCGCAGCCAGCTCCGCCGCATGGGGCTCTCCTACGACTGGACCAGGGAAGTCACCACCTGCGAGCCGGACTACTACAAGTGGAATCAGTGGTTTTTCATCAAGATGTACGAGAAGGGCCTGGCCTACCGCAAGCGGTCGTCGGTCAACTGGTGCCCGAGTTGCGAGACCGTTCTGGCCAACGAGCAAGTCGAAGAAGGGCAGTGCTGGCGTTGCGACGCGGTGGTCATCCAGAAGGAACTGGAACAGTGGTTTTTCAAGATCACCCACTATGCCGAGGAACTGCTGCAAGGACTGACGACGCTCACCGGCTGGCCCGACCGGGTGCTGGCGATGCAGCGGAACTGGATCGGCAAGAGCCTGGGCGTCGAGGTGGACTTTCCTCTGGCCGAGCCCAAGGCGGACCTGCCGGCGATCCGCATCTTCACCACCCGCCAGGACACGATCTTCGGGGGGACCTTCATGAGCGTGGCGCCGGAGTCGCCGCTGGTCGAGAGGCTGATCGAAGGCCGTCCCCAAGCCGCTTCCGTCCGTGAGTTTGTCGCCAGGGTCTCCCGCCAGGAGAAGGCCGTGCGGATCGCCGCAGACCGCGAGAAGGAAGGCGTCTTCACCGGCGCCTACGCCGTCAATCCCTTCACCAAGGCCCGCATCCCGATCTGGGTGGCCAACTTCGTGCTCTACGAATACGGGACCGGCGCGATCATGGCGGTGCCGGCCCATGACCAGCGCGACTTCGACTTTGCCAAACAATACGGCATCCCCATCCGGCTCGTGATCCAAAACCCCGCCGGCACCCTGGCCGAAGACCGCTTGGACGGCGCCTACGAAGAACAAGAGGCGGCGGGCCGGCTGGTCAACTCGGACCGGTTTTCCGGCCTCCCGGTGCCGGAAGCCAAGACGAAGATTGCGGCTTACGTGGAAGAGCAGGGCCTGGGGCGGCGCACGGTCAATTACCGGCTCCGCGACTGGGGCGTCTCCCGCCAACGGTATTGGGGCACGCCCATCCCGATGATCTACTGTCCGGCCTGCGGCGTCGTGCCGGTGCCGGAGCGCGACCTGCCCGTCGAGCTGCCGAAGGATGTGCCCTTCACCGGCAAGGGCTCGTCCCCTCTGGCGCGGGCCGAATCCTTCGTCCAGGCGGCTTGTCCGAAGTGCCGGGGGCCAGCCAAGCGCGAGACCGACACGATGGACACCTTCGTGGACTCCTCCTGGTACTTTCTGCGCTACTGCTCCCCGCAAGCCGACCGGCAGCCCGTCGATCCCGCCGCCTCCGCCTATTGGATGGCGGTGGACCAGTACATCGGCGGGATCGAACATGCCGTGCTGCACCTGCTCTATGCCCGGTTCTTCACGAAGGTGACCCGCGACCTGGGTCTGACCCGCGCGGACGAGCCCTTCCTGAACCTGCTCACCCAGGGCATGGTGACGAAGGAAACCTACCGCTGCGCGACCCACGGCTGGCTGATCCCCACCGATCTTCTGGGGTCCGAGGGCGAGGGCTGGCGCTGCGCGACCTGTCAGGGGCCGGTGCAGAAGGGCCGGGTCGAGAAGATGTCGAAGTCCAAGAAGAACATCGTGGACCCCGAACGTCTGATCGAGACCTTCGGCGCCGACACGGCCAGGCTGTTCTCCCTCTTTGCCGCGCCGCCGGAGAAGGATTTGGAATGGAGCGACTCGGGCGTGGAAGGCGCCTCGCGTTTTCTCGGCCGGATCTGGCGGTTGCTGGGCGATCTGCATCCTCAGGCCGGAGGGCCGGCCTCGACGGGCGAGCCGACGCCGCGCGTGGCGGACTTGCGGCGGCTCACGCACCGGACGATCAAAAAAGTCACCGACGACATCGAACGGGATTTTCAGTTCAACACCGCCATCGCCGCGCTCATGGAGTTCGTGAACGGGCTCTACAAGTTTGCGGCAGAGCGGCAGGCCGATCCATCGGGCTCTCCCTCTGGCGCGGCCGCCGCCGAGGCGGCGGCGCTCCGCGAAGCGGCCGAGGCGCTGGTGCTGCTCCTGGCCCCCTTCGCGCCTCACGTGGCCGAAGAATTGTGGGAGGCTTTGGGCCATCCCCCCAGCGTGGCGCAGCAGCCCTGGCCGTCCTACGATCCGGCGCTCGTGGCCAGCGAGCGGCTCACCATCCCCATCCAGGTGAACGGCAAGCTGCGCAGCAAGATCGAGGTGCCGGCCGATTCGACCGAAGAACACGTGCTGGCCCTGGCCCAACAGGATACGAAATTGTCGGAATGGCTCCAGGGCAAGCCGCCCAGGAAAGTGATCTACGTGGAGAAGAAGCTCGTCAATTTTGTGGTGTGAGAGCGAGGCGCACATGAGAAGTGACAAGTTACACGTGACAAGGTGGTTACGGCCTGGACGCTGGCTGCTTGCGACTTGTGCCTTGTCGCTGGCCTTGAACGGCTGCGGCTATCAATTCAAAGTGGAGGGGACGGGACCGACCATCGGCGTCTCGTCGCCGGCCGGCGCAAAGCCGGCGTCCGCGCCGCGCATGACGGTCCTCAACTTCCAGAACAAGACCTTCGAGCCGAACCTGGAACTCAAGTTCACCAACTACACCCGCCACGAATTTTCAGCCGGGGGCGGCGTAGAGGTCGTCAACAGCCGGGACGGGGCGGATTTGGTGCTGAAGGGGGAGATCCTCAACGTGGTCATGCCCTCGCTGAGCTTCACCCAGACCGGCACCTTCGAAAGCCGGGTGGTGGTGACGGTGCGGGCGGTCGTGGAGGACCTTCACAGCGGAAAGACCGTCTGGGATGAGCGGGCCACGGCCGCGTCGGAATTTTTCATCTCCAATGACTTGCAGTTCAACCGGGTGCTGCAAACCCGTGCCCTGGAGCAGGCCGGACGGCTCGTCGCCGAGGATCTGGCCACGCGCTTTCTGAGTTCTCGTGAATCCGTCGCCAAGACCGCGCCTGCTCAGGCGGAAGCCCCGGCATCGAAGTAACGGCCCTCCGCCGCAACGAGGCGGCAGGAGCCGGTTGAGCGAGGACCACCACCAGTGAAGCCCCACGAACTGAACCAGGCCATCACACAACGCGGCGTCGCGCCCCTCTATCTGATTGTCGGGGAGGAAGATTATTTGCGGGACCAGGCGGTGGCCTCGCTCAAGGTTGCGGTGCTGGGTCCCGGCCAGGGAGAAACGTCGGGCGGCGGCGACGAGGGCGGAGGGCTGGAGGCCTTCAACTACGATTTTCTCTATGGCGACGAATGCGAGGCGGCTGAAATTCTGGCCCGCGCCGGCGAGGTTCCGGTCTTTGCTCCCCGCCGTCTGATGCTGCTCAAGGCGGCGGACAAGCTGCCGGCCCGCGAGGGCGAGGCCCTCCTGGACTACCTGAAGGCTCCCTGCGAGACGACCACCCTGGTCTTCGTGGCACCCAAACTGGACGGGCGGCTCAAGTTCTCGCAGGCCTTAAACAAGAGCGCCGTCGTCGTGGATTGCTCGCCCCTCTACGACAATCAAGTGGCGGCCTGGATCAAGGCCGAGGCCTTGCGGCTCGGCGTGACGCTCGACGAGGAGGCGGCCTTGCTGCTCAAGGAGACGGCCGGCAGCTCGCTCTACCTCGTCCGGCGCGAACTGGAAAAGCTGGCGACCTATGTGCCGGAGGGGGCGACCGTGGGCCAGGCGGAAGTGGCGGCGGTCCGGGGCGTGGAGCCCGGCGCCTCGGTCTTCGACCTGACGGCGGCGATCGGGGCGCGGGACCGTGTCCGGGCGTTGCGCATCGTGGCGCGCAACCTGGAGGCCGGCGAGGCGCCGGTGCGCATCCTCGGCTCGCTGGTCTGGCAGTACCGGCAACTCTGGAAGGCCAAGGACCTGCTCAGGCAGGGACGCGGCGAGGCGGAGGCCGCGCGGATGCTCCGCATGCAGTCCTTCAAGGTGAAGGAATTTCTGGGACGGTTTGCCGACGCCTCGCTGAAGACGGCGTTCCGGCTGTTTCTGGAGACGGATTCCAAATTGAAGGGAGGCAGCGCGACATCGCCGGCTCTGGTGCTGGAGTCGCTGCTGCTGACGCTCTGCGGGCCGGTGAAGGACCTCAGGGCCGAAGGCCGTCCTGGATCGGGGGGCGTTCCACCCGTCAGGCCGACGGCCGGTCCGATGTCGCCGGGTCGAGGAGGGGAGAGCGTCAGGCCTGCGGGGACGACAGGGCGTTGACCTTGGTCGCGAGGGAGGAAATCCGACGGGACGCGGTGTTGGGCTTGAGCACGCCCTTGGTGACCGCCTTGCTGAGGGCGGAGGTGGCCTCACGCAGCGCCGTCTTGGCTTCGTCGGCCTTCTTCTCTCCGACGGCGGTGAGCACCTTCTTCATGATGCCCTTGACCGTGTTGTGCACGACCCGGTTCCGCTGGTTGCGCTTGACGGCCTGCCGGGCTTGTTTGATCGTCGACTTGTGAACGATAGGCATCGCAATACTCCATCGATACGGTGCGAGTGACAGTTGAAAGGACTGTGTTATGTACCATAGGAACGATCGGCCGGTCAAGACGAGGGGCAGCGAGGGGATTGGGACGGTTGCGGCAGGGGCTGGGCTTGGTCCGGTGACGCAGGGGAGGCAGCCATGGCCGGTGTGAACGCCAGGGATCGGTTGATCCTGGCCCTGGATGTGCCCAAGGCCGAGGAGGCTCACCGGCTCATGGACCGCCTGGGGGAGGGGGTCCGGTTCGTCAAGATCGGGCTGGAACTCTACACCGCGGCTGGGCCGGACATCGTGCGCCGGGCCCGCGCGCAGGGGAAGCGGGTGTTTCTGGATCTGAAGTTTCTGGACATCGAAGAGACGGTCCGGCGGGCCACCGCCCTGGTGGCCGACCTGGGCGTGGAGTTTCTGACGATCCATGCCAACCGCAAGGCGCTCCTGGCCGCCGTGGAAGGACGCGGCGGGTCCGGCTTAAAACTCCTGGCCGTCACCGTGCTCACCAACTTCGACGCCAACGACCTGCGCGAGATGGGCATCCAGCGGAGCGTGGGCGATCTGGTGGTGGCGCGGGCGTCCCTGGCGGCCGAAGTCGGCTGCGACGGCGTCGTGGCTTCCGGCGAGGAACCGGCGGCCATTCGCGCAAGCGTGGGCGACCGTCTGCTCATCGTCACGCCGGGCATCAGGCCCTCCGGCAAGGGGGTGGATGACCATGCGCGGCCCACCACTCCGACCCAATCCATCAAAGCCGGCTCCGACTACCTTGTCGTGGGCCGGCCGATCCGCGATGCCGCCGATCCCGCCGCCGCCGTCGAGGCGATCGTCGCCGAGATGCAAGCCGCCTTCGACGCGCGGGCCGGACAGAGGTAGGCATCGCGACTTTCGGACGTTCTTCCCGCTTGCGGGCGCCCCGATCAGTTGTGCTAAGATGCAGCTCCGCCACGGTTCCCGTCGAATCGTCCGCCGATACAAGCTGGGTGGTGGGTGTAGCTCAAGGGTAGAGCGCCTGACTGTGGCTCAGGAGGTTGCGGGTTCGAAACCCGTCACTCACCCCAAACCCCCTCTCTGAATCTCCGCTCCTAGCAAGGGGTTTCATGCCTTCAGTGCCCTCAGCCCGCCGGGTAGGGTGCGTCTGGGGTGCGGATTCGGACTTGTCCACAGGGCCATCAAGCCGGTCGACCGCCTGCTTGTTCGCCCCCGGAATCAAGTGTCCGTAGAGGTCCACGGTGACCTGGATGGAGCTGTGGCCCATCTGTTCCTTCACATACACCGGGCTTTCGCCCTGCTGCAGGAGGAGGCTGGCAAAGGTATGCCGGAGGTCGTGGAAACGAACCTGACGCAAGCCAGACCACTTCAGCAGGCCATAAAACACCCGGTCCCGGAGGTTGTTGGGATGCAGGAGGCCGCCCTGCTCGTTACAAAAGACCCAGGCCGGAATCTCCTTCCAACCGTTGGCCGCGGCCTCGATCTGGCACTCGGTCTGAAGATCCTTGAGGGCTTGGGCCAGTTCAAGGGACATATCCACCCGCCGGCTTTCGCCGCTCTTGGGCGTCGTCACCTTCCAGTGAGTGTAATTGCGCTGCACCTGGATAAACCGACCGTGGTAGTCAAGATCGCCCCACTGAAGGGCCAGAAGCTCGCCCATCCGGAGGCCGGTCCGGACGGCGCAGAGGAACAGCGGATAGTAGCGTGGCGCCTTGTCCTTGACCGATTCAAGGAAACCGGCCACCTCCTCCCTGGTCAACGGGTTGATCGCTCGACGTTTGCTCACTTTGGGCAGGAATTTACCCGGCCGGAGGGCGGGATTGACGGTTAAAAGACCATCTTCAACGGCCTGACTGAGCAGGCTGCTCAGGCATAGAATCACGTTTCGGACCGTCTTCTGGGCCTGTCCCTTGTCCAAACAGGCGAAGGCCAGAGCCTTGACTCGTTCACGGGTGACGTCTTCCAAGTCCAGGCCTTTCAGGACCGGTTTGATGTCCCGTTCCATGATCTTTTTGTAGTCGTCATGGGTCGTGTGTTTGCGGGTATGCCGGATCCGTTCGAGCCAGGTCTCCGCATAGGCCTCGATTTTGATGCCGGCCTTCGTGGCGATACCTACGCTCCCGAGCTTGAGCTTGGCGTCGAGCCGCTGAGCAAATTCCTGGGCCAGTTTCTTGTTCGATCCAAAGAACTTCTTCTTTCGCTGGCCCTTGTGGTTGATAAAGACCCACCAGCCGGGCTTATCTGGACGCTGTCCAACTCTCACACCCATCACGCCACCTTTTTTGATCGGCCGCACCCTCGATTCATTGTCGTCTCCCCTTCTTCTTCGAAGCTGCAGGGCCCGCTCGACTGACGGTCTGAGCGAAAATGCTGAGAGTGTTTCGCTTGATGTCTTGCCTATCCTTCCGGGTCAGGCCTGGTTGTTTTTGCGCCTCTTTGCTAAGCTTGATAAGCCCGTCGGTAAAGGCTACCCACATCAGATGTTCTTCCCCGAGCTCAAGGCATTCTCGGACAACAGCATCAAATGATCGCTTGCTGCTGGCAGCCCATTTGTGCAAGGAGCGGTTCATCTTCCTGGGAATCCTCACGGTCACAGTGAGCAACTGGTGCCGTGCCATCATCGACCTCCCTTCTTGGGTCGGTTAAATTCCCTTTCCAGTAGGTGGCGGATAAAACCGGCCGCGGTATAGCCCTCTTTTCGAAGCTCATCGAGCTTTGCCTTGATTGGTCGCGGAACCCCAATGATCATCTTCACCATTGCCACAGCTTTCCACCTCCCTCATTGGACGTAGTATATCCTAGGATATATAGGTATGTCAAGAGATACTTGCTTCCCTCTGATACCGGTGCTAGGCTCCACCGTCATGGCTCCTGAAAAGCATAAGACTGAAAGGCCAGGGACATGGATCATCAAGGATGTTCCCCGGGACCTGATGCACCGTATGAAGATTGCAGCCGTCCTGGAAAAGAAGACTTTGAAACAGCTGCTGTTCGATCTGTCCGAAGCCCACCTTGATGAGTTGGAGAAGAAAGGCATCCTGCCCAAAAACTTGCGCTGAACGTCCTCCGACCGGTCGGTGACTCGGCCCCTCCTTGGTTTGACAACTCTCATACGCTGGCCTAGACTCATGCCGGTTTTTGCTTGGTCGCTGCTGTCCCTGGGAGGGCCTTCTACGCGATCCCTCGTCCTATTCCTCTTGCTGATCCTCGCGGCTCCCTGCCTGGCGGCCCCCCCCGACCTCAAGCAACCCAACGCCTATGCAGTAGTGATCGGGATCAGCCAGTATCGGGAGGAAGGGATCCCCAAAGTGGTCTACGCCGCCAAGGACGCGGAAGCGATCGCCCAGGTCTTGGAAAAACAGGCCGGCATTCCGAAATCTCACATCAAGCTGATGATCGATGGCAAGGCCACGGGGAGTGACTTCCATAAACTCGGCGACTGGCTTAAGATCAAAGTCCGGCAAGCAGATTCCACGGTCTACCTCTACTATGCCGGCCACGGCACGCCGGACGCCAAGACCAGCGAACCTTCGCTGGTGCCGTGGGATGGGGACCCGGATTTTCCCAACACGCTCTACCCGCTCGCAACGCTCTATGCGGCGTTGGAACAGTTGCCGGCCGCGAATATCGTCGTCTGGCTTGACTCCTGTTTTTCCGGAGCCGAAGGCCGGTCGGTGTTGGCCAAGGGGACCAGACCATTTCGATTGGAGATGGACAAGCTGGCGCCCAGCGCCCTCAAGAAAGTGATCGTTATGGCGGCGGCGACCGGCAAGCAAATGTCTTCCGACTATGACAAGGCGGGCCATGGGCTGTTTACCCATGCGGTCCTGACGGGGCTGCAAGGGGGGGCGGATACGGATAAGAACGGGCTCGTGACACTCCAAGAACTCTATCCGTACGTGAAGCGACAGGTGGTCGATACGGCCGCGGAAGAGCTGACGCGGGAGCAGACGCCCGTGCTGCTGCCAGGCGAAGAGGTCTTGGCGACCAAAGGGGGCTTCCCAGTAGCCTTGGCGATTCCGGGCGGGCCAGTCCCCCTCAAGCCGACGGTCTCCTTGAGTCAGGCGGAGCAGGAACTCAAGGCCTTGGAGGAGCAAGAGCGGCAGGTCGATGAGCAGGCCAAGCAGGAAACGCTCAAGCGTCAGATCGAGAAGAAGAAGCAGGAAATTGAACAGAAAAAACGGAAACTCGAGCTCGCGAAGGTCATGCCATATGAAGGGGCGCTTCCGGAAGGCTTGTCCAATCAGAGCGATGCGAAGGTTCTGCAACGTGATGCCAGTGGCTGCCTATGGGTCGAAACCGTGGGTCGTATACCATTCGGTCGCGATGATTCCAGAGAACAGGCCCGTGGCAAGGCCCTCTCGTCCGCGAGGGCGCGAGCGGTAGCTTTTGAAAGCGCATTGGGAGTCGTGCCGGGACGTATTATGATGGAAAAGATTATGCAGGAGGGACCTCAAGATGCTGGCAGTTGTGTCAACTGTCAGTATGTCGTTCATTACAAAGCTTGCGTAGTGCTTTTGCCGGAACAGTCGGAGGCCCAGGCCGTCAAGGCTCCTTCGTACTCAACTCCGAAACAACAGGTTGTGGAAATGATCGGGAAGGACGGCGCGCCGATGCGGCTGGTGTCGGAGGGGGAGTTTCTCTACGGGGAGAACAACAAGCGCCTCTCGTTGCCCGCCTTCTACATGGACCAGTACGAAGTGACGACGGCACTCTATGCGGAGTTTATGGCGGACACGGGATGGAAAGCACCGGAGTATTGGAAGACCGGCGGGATTTTTTCAACCGCGACATGGAAAGCCCACGGCCAGAAGCCGGTGGTGGGGGTGGATTGGCACGATGCCGACGCCTATTGCCGGTATTATGGCAAGCGGCTGCCCACCGAACAAGAATGGGAGAAGGCCGCCCGTGGGACCGATGGACGGACCTATCCTTGGGGGAACGACGCGCCGACGAGCCAGCAGGCGAATTTCAACCGGGGGACCATTTTCCAGGACTATGAAGTCCTCGTGAACGTCGGCAGCCTGGAGGATGGCAAGAGTCCCTACGGGATCTATGACCTGGCCGGCAATGTCTGGGAATGGACCAGTTCGGACTACGACAGTAGCCGAAAGGTGCTCCGGGGCGGCTCGTGGAGCGCTTACGCGAGCAACATGCGTTCGGCGAGCCGGCTCGACAACACCCCGACGGACCGGTACAACGGCATCGGGTTCCGTTGTGCGAAGACTCCCTGAGCCCCTTGAGCACTTGAATCCTTGAACCCGTGACGCTTCGTGTTGTTGCTACTGGAGTGATTCCCTCCGATCGTCCCCACGGCCTCCGCGCTGCCCGAACGGCTTTCCGGCCTCGGCCCCTCCCCGGCTTGACAGTTCCTAACTGCGATCCTAAAATGCCATCGCTGGTTCTGCGGCTATTACTCATCTAACTTGAGAGTGGCCTGATCAATCTGGCCAGTTATTGTTACTACGAAAGGGCTTGCTCTGCCTATGCCACTCGCCAGGACCTTACCCAGGCATGCGGCTAGATGTCTTGCCCTGTGGGTACTATTCTGTTC
>VGXD01000018.1 GCA_016873525.1 Nitrospira sp.
GGGCAAGTTCTCGCTGTGCTTCAGTCTGGCCGTGAACATCTGCCGTCATTTCGGCATCGAGCCGGTGGAGCAGAGCCGTCTGGCCGAGCCGGAAGAAGCCCAGGCCTTGATCGAAGAACCGCTGCATTACCGGATGGCCAAGCGGTTGGCGGAAAAAAACCAGCCCGTCGCTTAAGCCGAACCGGCATCGTTCTCCTTCCCCAACGCATCGATCAAGCCGTCCGGTGCTCTTGCGGCCAAGACCGCAGGGCTTCTGAAGCCGTGCCGAGACCATCCCAATCCACGTGAGTCCGGTTTTTTCCAGCCGAGCGGGCTTGCTCAAGGCAAAGCGCCTGCGTCGTAATGGCGAGGCCGCAAGCCGAACAGAACCAAAAGGCTCCCGTTGGGTGGAGGGTCACTCGCCGGCATTGCGGACAAGTCAGACACCGCATGGCTCAGAGGCGCTCCGGCGGGCGAACGAGTGGCGGGTGAGGGCTCAGGAGGAACGAGAGCCCCCACCAGGGACAGATGGCACAGTCCGCCCCAGGGAAGGCCGGGGCAGCCTTCCACCGCATGAATGGTCTCGACTCTTTCATCATGAAATGCTCAAGGAAGATTCGCTCTTGGTGCATGGGCTGAGATCGGTGGGGCGGATGTCCGGTGTTGGTTGTGCCGCCGCTCCTTCCAGTCCGTGGCCAGCACGACCAGCAACAGCGCGACCGGGAACAAGAATCCGATGTAGATGACCAGCCAGGGCATGATCGTTTCCTCCTCTTTTCTCCGAATGCCTACGTCTCCTTGCTCAAGATTTCCATGACGCCAGGCACGAGAGTGCTGAAGAGGGTTCCGATCCAAAGCACGAGGCCCCAACTTACGAGAACTGTGAGTATCAGGATAATCATCTTCGACCTCCTTGCTCTCCCGTCGGTCTTGGCTCGAGAGTGAGCAAGGGCGATGCCAGAATAAAAGTGGTCTCTTGTAAGCGGGCACGAGAGGAAAAGCGTTGATCTACAGGCGTATTTGAAAGGAGGAAGGATTGGCGATCACAGGAGAAGGAGTCCGTCGATCTTGCGGTAGTATCCGGGAAGATAAGCAGGTGGTCGAAGAGGATACGGAGAAAAGAGAAAATCGTCCGTCTTATTTGGCCTTGGTCAGGGCATGCTCGATGATCCAGTTTTCCACCGGCAGGTAGCCGGACTTCACCACGGCTTCTTGTCCCTCCTGGCTGTGGACGTATCGGAGAAATTCCCGGATCACCGGGGGGAGGCGTTTATCTCCGGGAAGAATTTTGCGCGGCGCCTGATTCACGTAGATGTAGAGGTATCGGCGGAGCGGGTACTTGCGATTCTTCACGTTCTCGGTCGTCGGCTCCACGAAGGGGGAGAATTCATCGTTCGCCAGCGCAAGCATGCGCACGTCCGGCGTCGCAAAGGCGATCCCGCTGAAACCGATTCCATACCGGTCCTCGGCGACCCGTTGGACCACGGCCTGAGAGTCCGCTTGCTCCTTCAGTCCCGTCTTGAAGGCATCATTACGGAGCGCATGTTCCTTGAAGAATTGATAGGTCGCGGAGGAGGACTTTCGGCCATAGAGGTTGATCGGGGCCTCGCCCCAGTTCCCGGACAGGTTCAGTTGGCCCCACTTCGTGAAGTTCTTGTAGCTGTAGCGGGGGGTCTTCGAAAAGACCGCGTCCACCTCGTCCATGGTGAGCCCCTCGATCGGATTGTCCTTGTTGACGTACACCACCAGCGCATCGACGGCGATGGCGTAGGGGGTCGGGCGATAGCCGAATGCCGCCTGGAACCGAGCGATCTCGTTCTCGTCCAGGAGCCGCGACATCGGCGCAACCTGAGCCCTTCCTTCAAGCAGGGCGGCGAAGGCGGCCGTGTTGCCCTTGCCTTCCACAAGGACTTTGACGTTCGGATAGTGCCGGCCAAACCCCTCAGCCCAGAGGGTCATTGCCTGAGTCAGGGTGTCCGTTCCGACGCAAGTCAGCGTGCCCGAGAGATCCCCGGCTTTGCTATAGGGGCTCAAGGCGGGGCTGAGCGGCGCCGGCTCGGTCGCGTGACCGGGTATCGCCCACAACAGGGCCATCGCCCAGACCAAGGAGACGCACAACGCTCCCCACCCCATCCGTCTTCTCATCGACTCCCTCCTCTGAACACGCCGAACGGCCGGCTTCCATCACGGTGGGGAAAGACCCCGCGCGAGGGCCCTATGTTACAGGGGAGAGAGGAGGTAAGCAAGATGAGCCGTTCTAGAAGCAGCCGGCCAGGGGCCCCATCTGTTCGCAGAGCGGGCGAGGGGTGGCTGCGGGAAGGGGGTCGGGCTTGCGGATTTTGAGCGAGAGCAGGGCGGTCCAGCCGATGTCCGTGAGGACCCCGTCCGTAAAAACATAGGGCGTGAAGTTGTCGGCGAGGGGAAAGCCCTGGGCGTCGGTGCCCGCTTCGTCGGCATGCCGGCTGGATCGAAAGAAGTAAATTTCAATGAGGCTGTCTTGGCCCGAATCGGTCTGTGTGGGGATCGCTTCCGGCGGCTTGACCTCGTTGCTCTGGAGTTCGAACTGCGTCGGTTGCAGGAGGCCCAGCACCTTTTCTTTGGAATCGCCCTGATGGACCTTGGCCGCGGCGGCCTGGTAACGGGCGATGGCTTCGTCCATTCTGGCGGCGGTCCGTTCTCGTGACGCTTGTTGAATCGCCTCGCACCCGCCGAGGAGGGCCGTGGCCATCCCCAGGAAGAGCAGACAAGCAATGTGCGCGGTCTTCATAGTTGCATCCCCTCCAGCCATCGGCCCTGCGAGGCAAGGCTAGGCGGTCTGCGGCGGGGTGTCAAGCGGAGAGGGTAGATATTCCGGTCCATCCGCGCTAGAATCCGCCGCAATGTCCGATCCTGCCAGCCTGCCGGGATCATCCACCCCTGCGCAGGACGAGAATCACACGGTCGTCAAGGCCGCCGGCCTGATCGGCGCGGCCACGTTTTCCAGCCGCATCCTCGGCTTCATCCGCGACATGGTTCTGGCCCGCCTCTTCGGCGCGACCCCGGCGGCCGACGCCTTCTTCGTCGCCTACCGCGTCCCCAATCTGCTGCGCGAACTCTTTGCCGAAGGCTCGATGTCCTCGGCCTTCGTGCCGGTCTTTACCGAATACCACACGCTGCGGGCCAAGCGGGACGCCTGGGAACTGGCCAGCGCGGTCTTCACCACACTGTTGACAATCCTGGTCGCCGTCACCCTCATGGGGATCCTGGCGTCTCCCGCAATTGTCTGGCTGCTGGCCCCGGGATTCCACGCGGACCCTTCCCGGTTGGCGATGACGACGCTCCTGACCAAGATCATGTTTCCCTATCTCCTGTTCATCAGCCTGGCGGCCCTGGCTATGGGTGTCTTGAATTCGGTCCGCGCCTTCGCGGCGCCGGCCCTGTCTCCGGTGATCTTCAACGTCTGCATCATTGCCGCTGCGTTCGGGCTCTCACCCTTGTTGGCCGAGCCCATCCATGGTGTCGCCATCGGGGTTGTGCTTGGAGGCGCGGCGCAGTTCTTCATGCAGCTGCCCGGGCTGCGTCGCCGCGGGCTGCTTTTCGGCTGGCGGTTCGAACCGGGCCATCCCGGCGTGAAGCGGATCGGATGGTTGCTGGTGCCCTCCCTGTTGGGCATGTCGGTGACGCAGGTCAACATCACGGTCAGCACGATCCTGGCCTCGTTCTTTGCCGGGGCCCCCACCTATTTGTTCTACGGCATGAGGCTCATTCAATTTCCGTTGGGCATCTTCGGGGTTGCGCTGGCGACGGCCATCCTGCCGACCCTGTCGCAGCAGGCTGCGCGCGGATCGCTGGATGAGTTGCGCGTCACCCTGGCCTTCGGCCTGCGGATGATTCTGTTCATCATCCTGCCGGCCATGCTGGGGCTCATTTTGCTGAGACAGCCGATCGTGCACTTATTTTTTGAGCACGGCACCTTTACCGCCGCGGATACGACGGCGACGGCGACGGCGGTGCTCTGCTACGCGCTGGGCCTCTGGGCCTTCGCCTCGGTCCGGATCATCGTGGCGGCTTTTTATTCTCTCCAGGATACGAAGACGCCGGCGATGGCGGCCATTGCATCGGTGGCGGCCAACATTGCGTTGTCGCTGCTGTTGATGGGGCCGCTCCGTCACGCCGGCTTGGCCCTGGCCACGGCCCTGGCGTCGATGTTGAACGGGGGCATTCTGGTGGCGGTGTTGAACCGACGGCTGGGCGGGATCGATTGGCGCTCCGTCGGCCGGTCGGCCCTGCGCGTGCTGGTGGCCACTGCGCCGGTGGTCCTCGCTTCAGCTTGGGTGGCCGGCGCAGCGGTCTGGACGCATCAGGGAGACTGGATCGCCAAGACCGTCATGCTGTTCGTGGGAGTCGGCTTGAGCGTGACGGGTTACTTCGGCGTCCATGGGCTGATGCGTTCGGAAGAATTGGAGATGGTCGTCAAAATTCTGAAGCGCAAAATCGGGCGTGGGGCGAAAAGCTAGGGCCGGCGGCTATGGAAAATAGAAGGGGTAAGAATAGCAAGCATTCTTCTGCCGGAAGCAACGGGCGTGATCGTTTTGCCCCTTGCCCTCCGCCCCGTGCCCCTCGCCAGGCGTCACTGATCTTCTCGACGCCCTGGGGCTGGATGGGGATTGCCGCCTCCGGGGACCACGTCGGAATTTGCCGGATCGTGTTGCCGCAACCGTCTCGCCTGGCGGTGGAGGGCGAGCTGCGCGTGAAGGCCGCTCCTCGGAACGGTCGCCCCTTGCCCCTTGCCTCGCACCTCGGACCAGGGCCGGTCTCGGTCTTGCGCGAGGCACGGAAGCAGCTCGTCGCGTTTCTGAAAGGGACGCGCCGTGAGCTGGACTTCCCGGTTGATCTCTCGATCGGGACCCCGTTTCAGCGGAGGGTCTGGAAGGCGGCCCTGCACATTCCCTATGGACGGGTACGCTCCTACAAGTGGGTCGCGACGCGGGTGGGTGATCAACGCTGTGCTCGGGCGGTGGGACTGGCCTTGGGGGCGAACCCCGTTCCCATTGTGATCCCCTGCCATCGGGTCGTTGCCCACGATGGTTCGTTGGGTGGGTTTTCCTGCGGCCTGAAGGCCAAGCGCCGGCTGCTGGACCTGGAAGGGACGTTGGAGCAACTGAGTCGCAAAGGTGGGAAAGTCCATAAAGTCAGAAAGTCGTCAAGTCGGCGCGCTTGAGACTCGATGGACTTCCCGACTTTATGGCGCTGAGAGTCGCGGGCAGGGGGCGGATGAAAAGACCTCAAGTCTCCTGCAAAGAAACCGATAGAGACAGATAGGTGGATAAGGAAGGGGAGGGAAAAGGCGCCCCGGCGGGTCTCTTGCCACCACGCCTGAGGGCTGGCATACTTTAAAAATCGTGGGAAGAGCACGGGTGGCAAATGAACTCTCCGCCCGCACATGATCGAAGCGGGCGGTTCAAGCGAAGCTTGGCATGGAGGGCATCATGGAAAGCCGGATTCCTGAGCATCACCCGCTGCGTCGCCTGTTCGGTGCGTTGACCGAAAAGAGCTTCACCGAGAAACTGGGCTGGCCGGATCTCAACGTGACCGAGTACGTGTCCAATCTCCTCGTCGAGTTTACCCACACCGATCAGCTCTACCGTATTCAGACCCAGCAGGGAAAGCGGGTTGACACCGTCGTGGACCTGCTGTTCGAATCGGAAGTGTTGCTCGAAGCGCAGTCGATGGATCGCGAGCAGGAAGTCCACCGCCACATCGGCGATTTCACCCTCTTCATGGCCGGGCTCTTCCCGGAATACCTGCGGCGGCTGAAGACCGCCGGCCTCATTTATCACAAGGACTTCCTCGTGGACTATGTGAAAACCGGCAAGCGGTCCTATGGGATCGCCGCGCAATTTCACGAAGGGGAGTCCCAGGACCAAACGCCTTTGTTCCGCAAGCTCTCCGAGAACTTCGAGTTGTGCGTCACCGGTCTGGGGTTCGTTCGCAGCGACCTGGACCGCATGCAGGACTCGACCTACCGGACGGCCCAAGGCATCTTGTTCAACTAAACAAGGGGCAGGGAGCGTCTGGCCTGCCGGCCGTTCATTTCATAAAGTCTATAAAGTCCATAAAGTCATGGGTGTGCGACCTTCGACTTTCAGACTTGATAAATTCTGACGTCGACGACGTTCTGACCGTATGACGAAGCCTCCCCTCATCCTGGCGCACGGCGGCGCCGGGAAAAGCCCCATGACCAAGGCCCAGCGAGCCTGCCTGGCCGAAGCGCTGGCCTCCGGTTACGAGTTGCTGCGCCGAGGCGCCCCCTCCATTGACGCAGTCGAAACCACGATCAAAATCCTGGAAGGGTCCGGCGTCTTCAACGCAGGAGTCGGCTCATGCCTTCAGTTGGACGGCAGCAAGCGGATGGATGCCTCCATCATGGAAGGGCGGGATCTGCGGGCCGGGGCCGTCGCCGGGATCGAACTGGTGCGCCATCCCATCAGCGCAGCGCGGCTCGTAATGGAAGAGACCGCCCACGTCCTCTTGGTAGGGCCCTCCGCCACGCGCTTTGCCCGGCACTGGAAGCTCGACCGGCAGTCTCCTCCCACCAGGGCGCAACAAAAAGCCGCATCGGTCAAGGCGATGAAACGCGCGGGGCTGAGCGGAGCGCAGCGCCGGACCTTGAGCGTGTTCGCACAGATGCAGACACGGTCGCGACGCGAGGCCAGAGACACGGTCGGCGCTGTGGCGCTGGATCGAGATGGCACGGCGGCGGCCGGGGCCTCCACCGGAGGGATCGCGCTGATGTTGCCGGGGCGCGTGGGCGACACGCCCTTGATCGGCTGCGGGGTCTATGCCGATAATGAAGCCGGAGCGGTGTCGATGACCGGCCTGGGCGAGGGTATCATCCGGCTCGCTGTGGCCAAGGAGATCGCGGATCGCTTGGCGGGCGGCGCCAGCCCGGTCATGGCAGTCCGGTTGGTGTTGGCGAAGCTGGCCACACGCGTCCAGGGTCGCGCCGGTGCCTTGGTCCTCGCCAAGGACGGCCGGTTTGCCATCGCACACAATACGGCCCGCATGACCGCCGGTTATTGGAACGGGAGCGGGAAGCCGGTGGTGAAGGATAAGTTTGAACGATGAAAGCTGAACGCTGAGTGACCATTGTTCTCAGCTCATCGTTCCGCGTTCATCACTCAGCGTTGGAGTGAGGCATGAGCCGAGCGTTGTTCCACCTCGCTTTTCCAGTCGGGGATATTGCCGAGGCGAAGACATTCTATGTCGAAGGCCTCGGCTGTCGCCTTGGCCGCGAATCGGCCCGCGCCATGGTGTTGGAACTTGCCGGCCATCAACTCGTCGCGCATCTGTCGGAACAAACACTCGAACCGCAAAAGGGCGTCTATCCCCGCCACTTCGGCCTCGTCTTCACGTCAGAGCAAGACTGGCAAGCCCTGGCCGATCGCGCCAAGGCCAAGGGCCTGCGCTTCTACCAGCAGCCACGCCGCCGCTTCCCCGGCACGAGGATCGAGCATGCGACCTTCTTTCTCGAAGATCCCTTCCACAACTTGCTGGAGTTCAAACACTACACCCACGAGTCGGCCATCTTCGGGGAGCAGGACTTTACCCAAATAGGCGATACGAGCGGCGAACCGGCGGACTGACGGGGCACTAAGCGCTCCTTGCCTTTACCTGTCCTAATTTTGGACCTACCGTTCCCGATGAAAACCAATCCGACGTCGTGGCACGACCGGCGGCGCCATGAGTTCCCGGATCGCGTCGAAGACGACTTTGAATTGCGCGTCGTATTTCTTTTCCAGTTCGTCCAGACGCCTTGCCAGCTCCTTGTTGGACGAGATCATTTCCCGCAGCCGCACGAAGGCCCGCATAATCTCGATGTTGACGTGAACCGCTCGTTTGCTTCGGAGCACACTGGAGAGCATGGCGACTCCTTGCTCGGTGAAAGCATGGGGAGGATGTCTGCGGCCACCCCATCTTGAACTTGATATCGCAATTTGCGATTTCGAGTTTGAGAGGTTGCCATGAGACTTCACAATCTCGAATTCGGCCTTGGTTAATTGGAACATGAAGTCGCCAGGAAATCGATCGATGTTACGCCTGACCGCTTCGTTGAGTCTTCCAACCGTGACGCCGTACAATTCTGCAAGATGACTGTCGAGCATCACCTTATGGCCACGGATCAGAAGAATCTTTTTCTCGACACGTTCACTCGGCAGCCCGATGTCCGGCGCAATCCGGTCGCCTGTTCAGCGGCGGGCGTTTCCCTTGGCGGGTTTGGCCGGCTTGGTCGTGGTGTTCTCTCCCATCCAGTACAGAATCTGCTGTTGGCGCCTGGCGAGAGAAGGCGTGAGGCGGAGGGGCAGGGGATCGTACCGTCTGGGAGAGGGCAGAATCGCGGCCAAGAGCGCCGCTTCCTGGGGCGTCAGGTCGAGGGCCGATTTGCCGAAGTGGTGCCGCGCCGCCGCCTCGATGCCGTAGACTCCCTGTCCCCATTCCACGACGTTCAAGTAGAGTTCCAGGATGCGGGACTTGCGCAAATGTCGTTCCAACGCCCGCGTGATCAGCGCCTCATGGGCTTTCCTGAGCAGGGTTTTGTCGGAGGACAGATAGAGGTTCTTGGCCAATTGCTGGGTGATGGTGCTGCCGCCGCGCTGGAACTGCCCGACCTTCCAATTGCGTGTGGCCGCTCCCCACAGACTGCTCCAGTCGAAGCCTTCGTGGGAATAGAACGAGGCGTCCTCGGCCACGATGACGGCGCGTTGGACATGGGGCGAGATGCGGGAGAGGGGCACCCAGGTCCAGTCCGGCTCGAACGAACGGTCGCCTTTATAAGCGTCCCTCATCCTGGCTTCGATCAAGGCGGTGGACGAGGGGTTGGTCGTCGCCAGGCCGGCCACGTCGGGCAGTGTTGCCAGCCAGTAGAGCGCGAGGCCCCCGGCCGGCAATCCCAGCAAGAGAAGCAGGGCGAGGCCGCCGCGAACCAGGCGCCGTCTCATTGACTTCGCCATGGTGCAATGATACAGCACACGTGCAGGCGATGAGCCTGCGACAGGGTAACGGACAGGATGAAGATCATCGCGGTCGAGTTTCTCAAGAGTTGCGAACAGCCCGAGCACTTTCCCAAGGACCGCCTGCCCGAGGTGGCCTTCGTGGGGCGGTCGAACGTCGGGAAGTCGTCACTGATTAATTCCCTGTTGAATCACAAAGGTCTCGCCAGGGTCAGCCAGACCCCCGGCAAGACCCGCATTCTGAACTTCTTTCGGGTGACCACCGACGATCCGAAGCTCAAGTCCTTCTACGTCGTCGATCTGCCCGGCTACGGCTATGCGAAGGTGGCCAAGTCGGTCCGCGCCCAGTGGGGGCCGATGATCGAGGGGTACCTGACGGCTCGGGCGCCCCTCCGCGGGGTCCTGCTGCTGGTGGATGCGCGGAGAACCGAGGGGCAGGAAACGGCCACGTTCGACTGGTTGCAGGGGTTGGGGCCGCCGCTGGTCGTGGTGGCGACCAAAGTGGATAAGCTCACGCGCGCCGCACGCGGCCGGCACTTGGACGCCATCAAGGCCTCGCTGCACCTGCCGGAGTCGGTGTCCCTCGTGCCCTATTCGTCCGTGAGCCATGAAGGGCGCGATGCGCTCTGGCGGGCGATCGTAGAAATCGTGACGCGTTCCGCGTGAAGCGTATCTCGCGTGCATTGCGAACGACGCTTCACGCTTCACGAGCGACGCCCTCTAAAACTTCACCTCGATATAGGCCTTGTCCTTGAGGGTCCTGATCCAGGCCTGGTACGTGTCCTCGCTCTTTTGCCGGTAGACGAGGCCCTGGATCTCCATCTTGACCTCGGCGAAGGGACGGAACTGGGGCGGATTTTTTTCTTCCAAGCGGATGATGTGCAGGCCTTGAGGGGTTTCGATCGGCTCGGTGACCTTGCCGGTCTCCAACGTCGCCAGGGCCCGCTCGATCGGGGGCAGCAACTCGCCTTGGCGGACGTAGCCGAGGGCGCCGCCTCGTGACGCCTCCGGGCCGTCGGAGCGTCGGAGCGCCAGATCGGCGAAGTCCGCGCCTTGCTTCAATTCCGCATAAATCGCCGCCGCCTTGGCCCGCGCCGCCGCCCGGTCTTCATCGGAGCTGGGGACGATCAGGATCTGGCTGATGAGGTATTCTTCGGGCAGCAGGAATTGGCTCTGGTGCTGCAAGTAGTAGCGTTGCAGTTCGGTCTCGGACACCATCAAGTTGCCTCGGACCTCGCGGTCCACCACCCGCAAGAGGATCAGTTGCTCTTTGATGGCCTTCTTCACGTCGGGCTTGGTGTCGTCCACCTTTTCGCCCTGGCGCTGCATCTCCTTCACGGCATTGGCGATCTCTTCATCCGTCACCTCCACGCCTTTGGCCTTGGCCATTTGCAGCTGGAGCTTGTGCTCGATCATCCGGGTGAGGGCGGTGTATTCGGCTTGATGCAGCCGGCGCTGTAACTCTGCGCCTCGGTATTGGTCCCGGATCCGCTTCTCGTCGGCATCGGTCTGCGCCTTGAGTTCGGACAGCGTGATCAGCTCGGTGTTGACGACGGCCACGATGCGGTCCGTCGTGGGGGCCGCCTCGACCGACCGGCCGGCGATCAGCAGCATGAGCAGGGCGGCGACGAGTCCTTGCGCGAGGCGCCGAAGGCGCGCACCGTTCTCCGCACGGCAGGTGCCGGGGACACCGGCGTCAGGGTGTGCGTCGTGTAAGGGGCGCGGCTGATGGAGAAGGATCAAGGCACACAACATGCGATCAGTGATCACAAAGTCCGGCTGCTGCTCCCGGGCGTTGCGGTCGAGCCCGGGTCGTGTAAGGCGGCCATCAGGGCGCGGGCGCCGGCGGCGCCGCCGGCGGAAGTCCGGTATCTTCGGTCACGACCCTGGAGGCATCCGCCATTCGAATGGTCGCCGTCGAGCGCAGCGCCGACAGATATTCTTCGAACCGCTTCCGTTGTTTTTCGGCGTAAAGTTCCTGCTGGAGCCGTTCGCGGGCCGCAAGGGGCGAGGCGTCCCCGGACTCGCGGCTGAGGAGCTTGACGAGATGGAAGCCCGCGCGGGTCTCGACCGGCTCGCTGACCATGCCCGGCTTCAGGGTCATGAGCACCGCGTCGATCTTGGGGCCGACCACGCCGCGTCGATAGGGGCCGAGGTCTCCGCCGCGCGACTTGGTCGCCTGATCGGAGGAGAAGCGCTGCGCGAGCTTGGCGAAGTCCCCTCCCTCGTCCAGTTGGCGTTTCAAGTCCTTCGCCTGTGCGGCGGTAGGGACCACGATCTGCGCGGCCCGGATCTGCTCGGCCGCCAGCAGCTCGGCGGAATGGGCCGTGTAATAGGCGTCCAATTCTTCCTTGGGGAGATCGATCTGCGCCCGGATGGCGGCGCGCATCAACTCTTCCAGCGCCAGTTGCTCCTTGACCCGCTCCAACCGTTCGCGAACGCTTGGGCTCTGGTCCAAGCCCTCCTTGCGGGCGGCCTGCAGCAAGAGTTCGCGCGAGATCAGGTCGTCGAGAAACTTGCGTTTCCCGCCTTCGCTTTTGTAGCGGGCCTGCGCGGCCGGAGACAACTCGGCCCAACGGAACTCAAACTCGCTCTGCGTGACGGGCTTGCCGTTCACGACGACCAGCACGGGCGATTCCTCGGTGGCCGGGCTGCAGCCGGCGAGGCCTGCGCCGAGGCTTCCGGTGAGGCCCAGGCAGGCGAGGGCGATCATCCAGGAGCGGAAGGCGGAAGAGGGAACGGTCGACGCTTGCGTCACGGTTGGTTCTCCAGAAAAATAATCACGCGACCGGCTGTCCGGTTGAGGGTTTCTTGGTATCACAGACGGTCAGGGTTTGCAAGGCTGCATTGAGTTCCGGGAACAGCGTCGGCCAGTCGCCCTGGGGCAATTGCAGCTCGAAGGACAGCGGGGAGAGCAACCGCAACCGGCGCTGGTAGCGGTCCATCAGCCGCCGCATGCCGGCCTCCGGCGCCTGGGCCTTGGGACCGAAGGTGACGAGGGCGGTATGTGTAGGGCCGGCCTTCACCTCGACCGAGGCCAGACGGAGGGCCTTGGCCAGCAGCCGGACCTGCATGACTTCGAACAACCGCTCCATCGGTTCCGGCGGAGGGCCGTACCGATCCTGGATTTCCCCATGGAAGATGGCCAGGTCTCCCACCTGGGGACAGGACGACAGCCGTTTGTAGAGCGAGAGGCGCTGGTGGGCGTCCGGCACGTAGTCTTCGGGGATGAAGGCGGAGACGTTCAGGTGCAGGGTGGGGTCCGCTTCTTCCTCGACCACCGTGCCCTTGAGCTGTTGCACGGCCTGCTCGACCATCTGGAGGTAGAGGTCCAGGCCGATGGCGGCGATGTGGCCCGACTGCTGCTTGCCCAGGAGATTGCCCGCGCCGCGAATTTCCATGTCGGCGGCGGCGATCCGGAACCCGGAGCCCAATTCGGTGAATTCCTGGATCGCCACCAGCCGCTTCTGCGCGTCCACGGTCAAGGTCCCTTCGTCCGGCACGAGGAAATAGGCGTAGGCCTGGTGTCCGGCCCGTCCCACCCGGCCCCGCAATTGATAGAGCTGCGCGAGCCCGAACGTGTCGGCGCGGTTGATCAGGATCGTGTTCGCGGTCGGCACGTCCAGCCCGGACTGGATGATGGCCGAGGCGATGAGCACGTCCGCCTCCCGGTGGATGAACTTGAGCATGACCGCCTCCAGCAGCCGCTCGTCCATCTGGCCGTGGGCCATGACGAACCGCGCCTCGGGAACCAGTTGCTGCAGCCAGGCGCCCATCTTCTCCATCGTCTGGACGCGGTTATGGACGAAGAAGACCTGGCCGCCCCGTCCCAGTTCGCGGACGATCGCTTCGCGGATGGCCGTCTCGTTGAAGCGCAGGACCTGACCGCGGATGGCCAGGCGGCCGGCCGGCGGGGTCTCGATCACCGACAGGTCGCGGACGCCGGCCATGGCCATCTGGAGGGTCCGCGGAATGGGCGTGGCCGTCAGGGTCAACACGTCCACCTGCGTCCGGAGCTGTTTGAGCCGTTCCTTGTGCCGGACTCCGAACCACTGCTCCTCGTCGATGATGACCAGGCCCAGATTATGGAAGAGGACGCTTTTCTGCAAGAGGCGGTGCGTGCCGATTACGACGTCCACCGTGCCCGCGGCCAGGTCCTTGAGGATGGTCTTCGTTTCCTTGGGCGTCTGGAACCGCGAGAGGAGGGCCACGCGGGCCGGAAAGGGCGCAAAGCGCTGCGAAAAATTGTCGTAGTGTTGTTGGGCCAGCAGCGTGGTCGGCACCAGCACGGCCACTTGGCGGTTGTGTTCGATGGCCTTGAAGGCGGCGCGCATGGCGACCTCGGTCTTGCCGTAGCCGACGTCGCCGCAGACCAGGCGGTCCATGGGCTTGGGGGATTCCAAGTCCCGCTTGATGTCCTCGATGGCGCGCAACTGATCCGGCGTTTCCTCATACTCGAACGCGGCCTCGAATTCATGGGTCAGGGTGCTGTCGCTTCCGTACTGGCTGCGATGGACGACTTCCCGGTTCGCGTAAAGTTCGACCAATTCCCCCGCCATGTCTTCGATGTCCTTCTTGACGCGCGCCGTCGTGCGGGCCCAACTGGTGCCGCCCAGCCGATCCATCTTGGGCGCGTGTTCTTCGGCGCCCCGGTACCGCTGCACCTGGTTCAAGCGGTCGAGCGGCACGTAGAGTTTGTCGCCGCCGGCGAAAGACAGGATCAGGTAGTCGCTCTCGAAGTCCTGGACCGAGAGGCGGCGCAGGCCCTCGTACCGCCCGATGCCGTGCTGGACGTGGACGACATAGTCGCCGACGTTCAGCTCTTCGAGCGACGAGAGAAACGCGGCGGTCTTGCTCTTCGGGGGAGACCGGTGGCGGAGGCCCTTGGCGAAGAGTTCCTCCTCCGTGACGACCGAGAACCGGCCGTCGGTCGAGATGAACCCGGACGACAGATCGCCTTGGAGCACATAGAACGGCTGCTTGTGCGGGATTCCCGAATGCTGGGAGGCCGGGGTCCAGTGCGGCGGCTTCCACGGGGTGGCCGGCAAGTCGTGTTCGGCGAAGAGCGCCAGCAGGCGATCGACCTGCCCCCGGCTACGCGCCACGATCAAGACCGGTCCCGCGCTTCGCAGGCGGTCCAGTGTTGCCAGGGTCTCGGTGAAGGGGGTGCCGCGTTTGGCCAGGCCGATGCTGGCCGGCGATTGGACGGGGAAGGCAGCGACCGGGCGCCACGAACTGTCCGGCAGAGCCAGGGGCTCCAGGGCCAGGGCGGGCCAGGACGCGATGCGTCTCAGGACCTCTTCCCATGGATGGTAGAGGCGGTCCGGCTGAGGATAGGGCCGGTCCTCGTCCGCGCGCCCGTGCCGCTCGTAGGCCTCCAGGACTTCGCTCCGGAAATCCTGCGCCTTCTTGGCCAGGCCTTGCGGTTGATCCAGCACGATCACGGGTCGGTCGTGAAAATAGTCCAGCAGCGTCTCCATGGCCGGATAGAGATCCGGTCCGTACCACTCCGCGTCGGGCGGCAGGGCCTGCAGGCCTTCCGACCGGCCTTCCGGATAGATCAGCTCGCGGGCCGGCAACAACCAGGCCCCGGTGAGCCTGGTGGTGGATTTCTGCGTCGCCGTGTCGAAGACCCGCACCGACTCCACGGTGTCGCCCAGGAATTCCACGCGGAGGGGATCGGGATAGGCCGTCGAATACATGTCCACGATCCCGCCTCGGATGCTGAACTCGCCGGGGTTTTCCACCACCGAGCTGCGCCGGTAGCCGAGGCGAAGCAGGCGCGACGTCAGAACGTCGCGTTCCACGTTGTCCCCGGGGCGCAACTGCCACCGCGCGCCGGCGAAGGCCGAGAGCGGCAGGAGACGCTGGACGAGGGCCGGCACGGAGGTCACCAGGACCGTCGGGGCCTGGTCGGTCAACTGCTGCAACGTGCGCATCCGCCGCGCGATGAGTTCGACGAGCGGCGGGGTGCCCTCGTAGGGCAGGG
>VGXD01000019.1 GCA_016873525.1 Nitrospira sp.
TGTTTGGCCACCACGACCGCCACGGCAAACGAGGCCGTCGTGTGGCCGGAGGGAAATGAATCCAGCCCGCTCTCCAGAGACGGCCCGAAGTGGACGGTCCCATTGTGCATCAGGCGAGGCCGGGGACGGCCGATCAGGTGTTTGAGGATCTGCGTCACGAGGGCGGCCAGGCCATGGGCAATCAGCCCCTGTACCCCGGCACCTTGGACCGCCGGCCGCTTGAGCACATAACCGGCAGCCAGCATCGTCCCGCTGACGATCACCAGGCCCCACCCGCTCCCCAAGCGGTTGCCCACATCGCCCGCTTGTTCCAGCCCGGCATGGTGGACGGATCGGAGAAACTGCACCAGGGGCAGATCCACTTGCCACAAGCCCCAAAAGAGCAGGGCTACGGCCAAACCCAAAAGAAGCACGGACACGTGAGGCGTGATGGGTGACGGGCGATGGGCGCCACCGCCACGAGAGGGGATTTCGCTTCTCTCTTCACGCATCGCGCGTCACTCGTCGCGCCTCACGGCACCCAGTCCGCGATGAACACGTTGAACTCGCCGTGCGACTTGGCATTGCGGTCGGAGATCCAGACCAGTTGCTTCCCGTCCGGAGAGAACATCGGAAAACTGTTGAACCCTCCGGAAAAAGTCACTTGCTCCAGCTCGGCCCCGCCGTCGCCGATCAGGTAGAGATGGAAGGAGGGCGGACGATCGGTCGGCCGCTCCGACGGCCGGTCCGGCCGACGCTCGTGCTGATCGGAGGAAAAGATGATGCGCCGGCCGTCGGGATGGAAGGAGGGCGCAAAGTTGGAGGCCCCATTGGCGGTCACCCGGCGCTGGCCGGTGCCGTCGGCATTCATGACGAAGAGGTCCAACTGACCCGGCTCCACCACATGTTGCGTCAGCAAGGCTTGATAGTGCTCCAGCTCGGCTTGATCGCCGGGATGAAACGCCCGGTAGACGATCCGCTTGCTGTCCGGCGAGAAAAACGCCCCGCCGTCGTAGCCCACTTCCTTCGTGAGCCGCCGGACATGGGCTCCGTCCAGGTCCATGGCATAGAGGTCGAGATCGCCGCCTCGGATGGAGGTAAAGACGATCGTCCTCCCGTCCGGCGAGACCGTGGCCTCCGCATCGTAGCCCGGGGATACGGTCAGCCGTTGCACCTGCTGCCCGTCCACCTTGACCGAGAAAATTTCATAGTCGTCCAGCGCCCAGCGATACTTGCCTTCCATCTTGGGCTTGGGCGGACAACCGGGGCTGACCAGATGCGTGGAGGAATAGAGCACGCGCCTGTCGCCGGGGAGAAAATAGCCGCAGGTCGTGGCGCCAACCCCCGTGCTGACGAGCCGGATCACCCCGCTCTCCAGGTCCATCACATACATCTGGTAGCAGCCCAAGCCCTTGCCGCCGTCGGTTTTGCTCGTCGCCTCGACTTTCTCCCTCCAGTCGTTCGTGGACTGAAAGACCAGCTTCCGGCCCGAAAACGAAAAATACGCCTCGGCGTTCTTGTTCCCAACGGTGAGTTGACGAATGTTTGCCAAGTGGCGTTCCGCCTGTTCCGCCCGCACCGGCTGGACCAAGATGGGCCAGGCCAGGAGCAGGAACAGGGCCGGGAAAACCACGAATACCACGAATTTACTGCGCATCGACTGCCACCTCCCCCTCATCCCGTGACGGCGAAAAATCTCCCCGCGCCACCACGGCTCCCTCGTGAAAGACCAGATAACTTTGCCAGCCATAGAAAAACAGCAGACGCGCCACCGTGGCAGCCGCCTGGGGCGTCAGGCCGTAGAACAGGGTCACCACGTCGCCGGTCCGGTCCGCTCGACGACAGGAGAGCAACAAGGCTGAGCCGGCCCCATCGTAGGTCGTCCCTCCCACGGTAAAGCGATCCGGTTCGAGACGGACCCCCTTGCCGCAGACTTGCGCCACCGCCCCTGCCAGACGGTTCTGGCCGGGGCCGCCCAAGACTAGCACAGAACCGCCAGGCAAGACCGCCTCGTGATCGGCGTGATCGGAAAACTTGGCAACATCCGGCTCGCGCGAGGTCATGTGGCCGGCCAGTTCCACGTAGGGCGCGAGTGACGCCTCCGGCCCTTCGCTTGGCAGGACCACCGACCGTTGCCGGCCCGTGACGAAAAGATTCAGCATCGGAGGGACTTGCTCACGGGAGAGACGCCGAAACGAATGAAACGCCGGATCGATTGCGACGCTGATCGGTTTGGATGGGACATCGAGAACGATCTCCTGCTCCGCCGAATCAATGGTCGCAAGCGCTTCAACCGTCCGGCCTCCCGCCAGCTTCACCGAAACAGGCAGGCTCAGCCGGTAGGGGTCTCCCGTTTGCGCGATTCGCACCTTGAGACTGTAGCCGCCGGAGGAGGAAGCTTCGCCCTGCGTCACGGCTTCCCTCACCGTCAGGCTGGGGGCCCCGGTCCGCTCCACCCATTGGGCAAAGAACCACCGGAGGTCCCGTCCTGCCATGTCGGAGAATACTCGCTCGACCTCCCGCCAAGTCCCGTAGCGACCGCCGTAGTCGGCCACCAGTTTCTTGAGCCCGCCCCAAAAGATCTCTTCTCCGACTTCGCGCCGGAGCATGTGAAAGACCATGGCCGCTTTTTGATAGCCGATGGCATTGTCCTTCTGATCGACTTTCTGCCGGAACCGCCCGACCGGATAGTCGTCTTCCGGCCTCACGTAGACGGCATAGCCCAGCACCATCATGCGCCGCTGCTCGCGAGCCTGCTCGGCTTTTCCGGCAAGCTCATCATGGTAATAGTTGGCCAGATAGGTCGTCAGCCCCTCCACCCAATTCCCCGCCTCGACGTCATTGAGCACCCAATTCCCGAACCACGAATGGACGATCTCATGGCCCAAGGCGTAGGGCTGGGTGTACCGGCGCTTCACCACACCGCTCCCCAGCAAAGTGAAGGAGGGCATCCCAAGCCCGCTGGCGAAGAAATTCTCCACCACGGCAAACTTCGGAAAGGGATAGGGCCCCAAGAGCTTCGCATAGGCCTCCAGGTACCGGACCGAGGCGTCCAGATAGTCTTCCGCAAGAGGCGCCTCTTCCGGAAAGAGGTAGGTGACGACTTCGATCGGCCTCCCCGTCGCATCGAGCCAGTTTCGCCGGTTCACGGTAAAACGATTCGCCACCAACGTCAGGGCCTCGGTCTTGGCGGACACCTCCCATTCCGTTGTCGTCGCCTGCGCCTTGCCGGCCCGGCGGACCTCTCTGCCATGGGTCACGGCCTGCCAGCCTTGGGGAGTCGTCACCGTCACCCGAAAAGTCGCCAGGGAGCCGGCTTGGTCCGGATACCAGCGGGTCTCCCCGCTCAAGTACACTCCCTCGCTGCCGATATGGCCCGATGTCTCGCTCGGCGTCACAAACCGCAACTGACGCGATTCCCGCGGCGGGTCATTGATCGTGCCTTCGTAGCTCAGGTCCAAGACCAGGACTTGGCCGGACGGCACCTCCCCATTCACCTGCACCGTGACCCGTCGCCCGGCTTCCCGGCCGCCGGCCTCGCGGACTTGCCCCGGCTCCGTCACAAATGAGAGGGGCTGCGATTGCGTTCCCACCTGCCGGCGCGCGGCAGTCACGCTGAGACCGGCGTTGAGGATGACGGAGACCTGGTCGAGAGAGGGAGCCAGGACCTTGAGCGTGAGGCGATCGGTGGCTTTGATCCTGTGCTGATCGGGAATGAGGTCCAGGCTGAGGTCGTGGGACAGGAACTCAACCGCCTGGTTATCCGGCAAGGATGGGGCCGAACCGGCAGCAGCCTCGCCGGAGAGACAGCACAACACAGAAAGCCCTACGGCAAGCGCACGGGTCTGAATGGCTCGGGCCAACGGCACGGTCCACCCGCCGTACATCCCGCAAGGGCCGGCACGGCGGCGATGGCCCGGCCTGCTAGGCGGGCTCGAACAAGGCATCCACGAATTCCTGGGCGTGAAAGTCCTGCAGGTCCTCCACCGCCTCGCCCACGCCGATGAGGCGGACGGGAATCGTCAACTCCTCGGCGATGGCCACGACGATGCCGCCGCGCGCGGTCCCGTCCAACTTCGTCAAGGCCACCCCGGTCACGCCGACCGCGTCGTTGAACAACCTGGCCTGGGACAGGGCGTTCTGCCCCACCGTCGCATCCACCACCAACAGCACTTCGTGCGGCGCCCCCGGCAGCTCCCGCGCCAGGACCCGCTTCATCTTTTTCAACTCGTCCATCAAATTGGATTTGGTGTGGAGGCGGCCGGCCGTGTCGATCAGAACCACATCGGCGCCGCGCGCCTTGGCCGCCGTCAGTCCATCGAACACCACGGCCGAGGGATCCGCCCCCTGATGGTGCCGGACAACCTCCACCCCCACCCGCTTGGCCCAGATTTCCAACTGCTCGATCGCCGCCGCGCGGAAGGTGTCCGCCGCCACCAGCAGAGGCGTCTTCCCGCCCTGCCGCAGCCGCTGCGCCAGCTTGGCCACGGTCGTAGTCTTGCCGACGCCGTTCACCCCGACCGCCATGATCACGTAGGGCTTCGCGCCTCGCTCGATCAGACGTTCGACCGGCGGCCCTTCGCACCCGCCGAGCTGGACCAGGATCGTCTCTTTCAAGGCCGGCAACAGACGCCGGTTTGGGTCCGTCGCGTCGCGGTCGCCTCGGCGCAACTCGGCCTGCAAACGCTCCATGAGGCGCTGGACCGTATGGACCCCGAGGTCTGCGGCAATCAGCGCCGACTCCAACTCCTCCAAGGCCGCCGGGTCCGGCCCACGGCCGATCAGCCGGTCGAGCGAGCCCCGCACCGCCTCGCGGGTCTTGGCCAAGCCCTGACTCAGTCGTTGCAACCAGCTCATGATGACGCCATCCGCGTTCGGCGACCGGCTTTCAGCCTGGGGTTTTTGGCTGACCGCTGACGGCCGGCCGCCGAACGCTCCCTGAATAATCTCGGCACCGGCTCCACCGTCCGCAAAATGGCCCGCTCCTTCCGTCGCATCCGTGTCGCTTCGCGGGCTCCCCGCTCATGGTCATACCCGCACAGGTGCAGCACCCCGTGGACCAGGAGCGTGGCCAGTTCACGGTCCGGAGAATGCCCCTCGGCCTTGGCTTGACGGGCGGCCTGTGGGAGGGAGATCACGACATCGCCCAGGAGGGAGGAAGCGGGGCCGTCGGCCTCCCGCATCGGAAAGGCCAGGACATCGGTGGTGTAATCCCTGTGCCGGTACTCGCGATTCAACCGCCGCATCCGGCGGTCCCCGACCAGCACAAGGCTGAGTTCGGCGTCAGGAGCGCCGGCGGCCGCGACTATCGCTTGCGCCAGAGGTTCAAGCCGCCTCAGAAAGAGCCGCACGCGGCCGAGCCGACACCGCACCAAGACCGGCATCAGTGCGGCTGTCCTTCGTCGCCTTCCCCCTTGAGGCCGACAGGACGGGGCCTGGGCAAGCGCCGCACGACTCGTCCCCCGTGACGAGGACCGGACGCGGCGGGATCGGGCCGGCCGGGATCGTGCCGGTCGTAAGCCTTGATGATCTCCTGGACCAGCCGGTGACGGACGACGTCCTGTTCGCTGAAGTACACGAACTCGATCCCGGGAATCTCGCTCAAAATGTCGCGTACCTCGATGAGGCCGGATCGTCGGTCCGAGGGCAGGTCCACTTGCGTGATGTCGCCGGTGACCACCGCCTTGGAATTGAAGCCCAGCCTGGTCAGGAACATTTTCATCTGCTCGGTGGTCGCGTTCTGCGCTTCATCCAGGATCACGAAGGAATCGTTGAGCGTGCGGCCGCGCATGAAGGCCAGAGGCGCAATCTCGATTTCGCCCCGCTCCACCATGCGGTTCGCCCGCTCCATGTCCATCATGTCGTAGAGCGCGTCGTAGAGGGGACGGAGGTAGGGATTGACCTTCTCGTACATGTCCCCCGGCAGGAACCCGAGTTTTTCCCCGGCTTCGACGGCCGGGCGGGCGAGGATGATGCGGCTGACTTCTTTCTTGGTCAGCGCGGCCACCGCCATGGCCATGGCCAGATACGTTTTCCCCGTCCCGGCGGGGCCGATCCCGATGACGATGTCGAATTTCTGAATCGCCTCCAGGTAGACCTTCTGGGCGGCCGACTTGGGGACGACAAATCGTTTTTTGGTAGCGATGGGAACGGTGCTGAGGAGGAGGTCTTTCAGCGGGACATCCGTCGAGCCTCGCGAGGCCTTGAGCGCCACGGCCACGTCGTCGGCCCTCAATTCGTAGCCCTCGGCGGTCAAGGAAGCCAGCTCGGTCAAGATCCGTTCGGCCTTGCGGACGGCTTCCGGCATCCCGGCCAGGCTCAATTCGTCTCCCCGCGCGCCGATCCGCACCCCCAGCTCATCCTCGATCATCTTGAGGTGCTGGTCGCGGGAGCCGAAGAGGCTTGCGGTGTTGGTTCCTTCTCGAAACTTGATCTTACGCACGTGTGGTCTGCGAGGACCCTCCGAAAAATTGAAGCGTTGACGATTGAGAGATTGCCACCGTCAATTTTCTGTGGAGGCATTCTACCAGACCGCCGAAGATGCCAGCAAGTGGCCGCAAGGCTGCGTCATGGATGGCTTGCTCAACATTGCCGGTTGCCGAGCAAGATTGTCCAAATCCGCCGATCGTCAATCCGGCAATCCCTCAATCCACAGTTCTTTTTACTGGGGCGCCGGCCGCCATCGCAATCATGGCTTCCATCAGGCACAGGCCCCCTTCATTCCAATGCCGACAACGCATGCACACCCCCTTCGTCATCCGCTCCTGCGCTAGGCCCCAAGATAGCGGGGATTGGCCCGCAGGGTTCCCACGCGCAGCTCCCGCCTCTGCCCGCGCCCCACCGGATAACTGGCGCGCACCTGGATCACAGCCGACCCCGCAGCCCGGAGCGACCGACCCTCCTGAAGCTGCACCGTCCACGTCAGGCTGATTCCGCCGTCCTCGACGCTCGCGCTATAGATGCCGTCCCCGGCTTCTGCGTCCGCTCCGGCGCCATCGTCCCGCATCTCGATCTCCGGCCTCCCATCCGAGTCCAAATCGTCCGTCAGGAGGACATCCCAGGAACCAGCCCGCTTGGCTTCCAGCCGTGCCGTCGCCAACGCCGACGCGCGTATACCGTTGGCCCCGATCTGCAACCCGTGATCCGCCCACTGGAACATGCCCATGGACCCCAACAGAGCGAAGGCCAGAATGACCATGGCCAGCATTACCTCGATGAGGCTGAAGCCGTCCTCCCCGCAAACGACAGGCTGACGGCTCATGGCTGGCCGCTGTTTCATTGTACCGAGACCCTTCCGGTGAGGCTCACGGTCAGGCGCCGTTGCTCGTGACGACGGTTTGCCAATGTGATCGTGGTCGGGCTGGCCGAGCGGCCGCTAGGATAAAAGATCACCGAGGCGCCATTGGACAACTGTTCGACGACCAGGCCCGTCTTCCGGAAGTCGTATTGCCGCAACGGGGTTCCCGGCGCATCGGCACGTTCGGCGACCACCATCGCCCCGCCCGGCTCGAATCGCACCCGCACCCGTTCACGCCTCAGCATCGACAGCGCGCGGGCGGCGCGAAGCTCGGCCGCCAACTCCGTGGTCACCGCCTGTTCCTGCTGCCGCGATGCCGCGGCCAGAAACCCTTCCCCGGCAAAGACCAGCATCAGGCTGGCCACCCCCATCACCATCATCAGCTCGACCACGCTTGCGCCTCGCTCCGACATGGCTCCCTCCTGACACGGTGGATTCATGAAAACCAGAAACACCTCGGACCGATCCCAAGTTTCGTGCCACGCGTCGCGGGGAACGGACGGCAAGCAAGGCGAGGGGCCGCGACAAGCTGAAAGTGCCGTAGAACAAAGCAGATGGTGATGGGGCAAAACCGCAGAAGCCGGCCGGCGGCTGAACGATGGCTAGGACGACGCGTTATAGATCGGATACGGAAGAAGAGGATTCAGATACAGCCGGGGAGAAGGGGCAGGGATGGTGGTTCGTGCGTCAAACACCGCTCATGGTGGTCCCATGAGAAATCCCAGGTACCAGGTCAGCACTTCCCGGTGAAACAACAGGGCCACCACAGCGCCGAGAGCCAGGAAGGGACCGAAGGGCAGGTACTGATCCCGACGCAGCACCTTGCAGAGGATCAGCCCGACTCCCACCACCGACCCGACCACGGCGCCGACCAGAATCGTCAGGACCGTCGGCTTCCATCCGAGAAACGCTCCGATCATGGCCAGGAGCTTAATATCTCCGCCGCCCATCCCTTCCTTCCCGAACAGGTAGGGGCTGACCCAGGCCAGGCCCCACAAAAGACCGCCGCCCAGGCCAAGGCCCAGCACCGAGTCGAGCAGTCCGATGGGGAGAATCGTTGCCGCGCAGACCAGGCCCACTGCGATGCCCGGCAGAGTGATCGCATCGGGGATGATCCGGTGGGTCAGGTCGATGCAGGTGATGACTAGAAGGGCGGAGAAAAACAGCGCGTAGACCGCAGCGGGCCAGTCGGCCCCGAACCACCAGAGGATCACGCCATAACCGACCCCGTTGATCGACTCGATGAGGGGATAGCGCCAGGCGATCGGCGCGCGACAGGCTCGGCATCGGCCCCTCAGCAACAGATAGCTGACCAGCGGGACGTTATCGTAGGGCGCAATCGGCGCGGCGCAGGAGGGACAATGGGAAGCCGGCCACACGACCGACTCGTGCCTGGGCAGACGATGGATGCAGACGTTTAAAAAACTCCCGACGAAGGCGCCGACCGTCCCGGCGAGAAGGTAAGGCATCATGGGCGGCATTGTATCGCATTTCGACGGTTTTCGAGCCGGGGCTGTCTCGACCGCTTGCGGATTTCATTTACTTGCTTACATTTACATTGCTGGCCCGCCCTGCTATACTTTTTCCCTGTTTGCCGGCACCGCTCACTGAGCGCCGACATTGATGGTTGATCGAGGACGAAGAAGAAGGAGCAGCAGCAGATGCGTAGCAGGCCGACGACGACACGCCCAGGAAAGAAAAAGACTCCGGCTGCCACTCCCCAGAAACGCAAGCGCCCCGAGGCCCTGACCAGCCGGGAACATCAGATCCTGCAGCTCATCTGGACCGGACTCAAAAACAAAGAAATCGCCCACCGCCTGAAGATCAGCGTCAAGACGGTCGAAGCCCACCGCGCCAACATGATGAAAAAAGTCCGGGTGTCCAACACCGCCCAACTGCTCAAAGCGTCCATCCAGGGCGGGATGATCAAAGTCCGCTGACCGACTCCGGGCAGCGATCAGCCCAGGCGCTGCCGCACCACCTCGAATAACACAACCGCCGCCGCCGCCGCCACATTCAGGGAATCGACGTTGCCGCGCATGGGGATGGCGACGCGGTCGTCGCACTTTTCCAACACGCCGGGCCGTATCCCTCTGCCCTCGCCGCCCAAGACCAACGCCACCGCCCCCCGCAGATCCAAGGCCGTGTAGGACTTGGGAGCCTGCGGAGCCAACCCATAGACCCATAGCCCCTTGGTCTGCAACCACTCGATCAGCCGGCTGATGTTCGAGACGCGGCCGACCAACAGGTGGTCCAGGGCTCCGGCGGAGACTTTGGCCACGGTTCCCGTGAGCCCGACCGAACGACGTTCGGGGATGAACACCCCGTGGACTCCGGCCGCCTCGGCGGTTCTGAGGATGGCGCCGAGATTGTGCGGGTCCTCGACCCCGTCCAGCACCAACACGAAGGGCGGTTCGTTGCGCCGATTCGCATAGTCCAGAATCTCCTCCGGCTCGCTGTACGTCTTGGCGGCGACCAGGCCGACGACGCCTTGGTGCCGCCCGTCCGGCACCAGCCGATCCAGGGCCTGCCGCGGTTCGATCTGCACCGGCACCCCCGCCGCCCGCGCCAAGGCGACCAGCTCGGCAAATTGCTTGTCGCGCCGGATCACCAGCAGTTTCAACAAGGGCCTGGTCCCGGCCCGCAACGCCTCCCGCAAAGCATGGAGGCCGTAGAGCAGGTCGGGAGCGTTACCGCTTCCAGCGGCTGGTTCCATCTGGTCGGTCCTCGATTGTAATGCCTTGTGAAGCAAGTTCGGCTCTGATTTCATCAGCGAGTTTGAAGTCTTTCTTCTTCTTGGCTTCGATTCGCTCAGCAAGTCTCGTTTCAATTGCTGAGTCAGGCATTCGTTCTTCCTTCAATGCCGTGACAGCCTCACGTGCTATCTTTTTTAGCGGATTGAACTGCCACGTATTCAACTGGAACAATCCGAACACGTCACCAAGGGATCTGAACTTTTCTCTTGCCGCCTTCCTTGCCTCCGTCGATAAACCTTTCTGGATCAGTTTGTTTATTGCGCCACGCAACTGCTGAAGTGCGGCCAACGCGACAGGCGTATTAAAATCATCGTCCATGCCATTTTTAAAAGTCACTTCGGCAAAACCAATATCAAACGGAAGTTCGTCATCAGCCCCCGAGGAACTCTGCCCCGCTTCCGCCAGCCGTTTGAAGAGATCATAAAATCCGTCCAGGACATTCTTGGCTTCGCGAAGGCCTTGATCGGAAAAGTCCAGCGGGCTTCGATAATGAGTGGTCAAAAGAAAATAGCGCAGGATTTCGCCCGTGATGGCCTCAGGCCATTCGGATTTCTCGAAGATCTCTCGAATCGTAAAGAAGTTCCCCAGGGACTTGGACATCTTCTCCTGGTTGATCTGTACGAAGCCATTGTGCAGCCAGTAGCGGGCAAATTCCTTGCCGGTGGCGGCACAAGATTGGGCGATCTCGTTCTCATGGTGCGGAAAAATGAGATCCATCCCCCCGCCGTGGATGTCGAAGGTCTCGCCGAGATGTTTCATGGCCATGGCCGAACATTCGATGTGCCAGCCTGGCCGGCCCGGCCCCCAGGGACTTTCCCAAGCCGGCTCGCCGGGCTTTGCGCCTTTCCAGAGGGCGAAATCCATGGGGTGCCGCTTGCGCTCATCCACCTCGACGCGGGCGCCGGCCTGCAGATCCTCCATCTTTCGTTTCGAGAGCCGGCCATAGGCTCCGTACCGCTCGACCTGGAAATACACATCCCCATTGACTTGATAGGCCACGTCTTTGCGGATCAGTTCCTGGACCAGCCCAATAATCTCGGCCATGTGTTCCGTGGCTTTCGGCTCCACTGTGGCCGGTTTGATGCCCAACCGCCCCATGTCACGATAATAGGCCTCGATGTATTCGGCCGTGATTTCTTGCCAGGGCTTGCCGCGCTCATGGGCCCGCTTGATGATCTTGTCGTCCACGTCCGTGAAGTTTTTCACGAAGGTGACGGAGAACCCGCTGTATTCGAGGTGGCGCCGAATCACGTCGAAGACGAGGGCGCTGCGGGCATGGCCGATGTGACAATCGTCGTAGACCGTCACGCCGCAGACGTACATCCGCACGGTCCCCGGCACCAGGGGCTCGAAGGGGTCTTTGCGACCGGTCAGCGTGTTATGGATTCTCAGCACGGCAATCCGATTGGGTTAAGGTTTTGAGGCCGCCCGTTTCCTTGGTCTGGTCCTGCCGTCGGCAGCGGACGGTCGGCGGCTCACTCCGGACTTGCGCAAGGACGGACTCGGTCCCAGTCCCCTCCCGCTCTTGAGCATCGGCTCCCACTGCCGGAGTTGCGCCAGCGCGTCGTAATGCGTGATGTCGAGGTGGATGGGCGTGACCGACACCAACCCGCGCCGCAACGCGTCATGGTCGGCGTCCTTGCGCCGCTCCCACGACACGCGGGTGCCGGCAATCCAATAGTATTTCCTCCCGTGGGGGTCCACCTTTTCGACGATCGGATCCTCGAACCGGCGGCGGCTCAGACAGGTGACCTTGACGCCGGCAATGGACCGCCTCGGGCGATCCGGCACGTTTACGTTCAGCAAGGTCTCGGCCGGCAACCCCAAGCGAAGCACCGCCTTGGCCATGCGTCGGGCATAGAACGCGGCCGCCCCGAATTGAAAGTTCCGGCCGTCCCGACGCCCCTCTTGAGAGACCGCAATCGAGGGCACGCCCAAGATCGTGCCTTCCAGCGCCGCCGAGACCGTCCCCGAATAGGTCACGTCGTCTCCGAGGTTCACGCCCCTGTTGATGCCCGACACAATCAGAGCGGGCATCCTGCGCAAGATTTTTTTGACGGCCAGGTTGACGCAGTCGCTCGGCGTCCCGTTGATCGAGAAAACCCTCGGCCCCAGACGATTGATCCGGAGCGGCTTATGCAGCGTCAAGGCATGGCCGACGGCGGTTCGTTCGCGATCCGGCGCCACCACCCAGACGTCCCCCAACCGGCGCAGCGAAGCAGCCAAGGCGTGGATCCCCGGCGAGTCGATGCCGTCGTCGTTGGTCACCAAAATATCCATGCCGGGATCGCCACGCCTCGAACATAAAAAAAGCTGCGCGGGGCAGCTTTCGGAACGTACTCTGTGCCGAGTGAGTGGCGATCGGGAGGACACCGCTCCGATGCCCGCCCCATCACTCGCCACGCATCACCGTCTTTGTATGGTCGGGGCGGGGGGATTTGAACCCCCGACCTCTCGCACCCCAAGCGAGTGCGCTACCGGGCTGCGCTACGCCCCGACTGAGCTTCGCGCCATCAGCGTTCAGCAATCAGCTTTCAGGAGAAACCAAACAAATGCCTGTGCCTTCCTTCCCCTTTATCTCACTCCGCAATGCCGATGGCTGACGACTGATCGCTTTTCACCGATCGTAGGATTCGAGAATTTTGAGAATGGCCAGCAGATTGCCCCTCATGCGCTTGGCCACGTCCCGTGGCTTCACGGATCGGCCGCCGATTCGACTCCGCTTGGTCCAAAACTGTTTCACACCGGCCAGCGTATGCCCCTCGTCGTAGAGCATGCGCTTGATCTCCAGAACCGTTTCGATGTCCCGCTGCACGTAGAGACGCTGGTTGCCTCGGCTCTTCTTGGGCTTTAGGAAACTGAACTCGGACTCCCAAAAACGCAAGACATAGGCGGGAAGCTTCGTGATGGCACTGACTTCTCCAATTTTATAGAACAGCTTGGTGCCCAGCCTGGGCTCAGCCGCCATCAGCGACCCTCGCGCTCGTTCGGTAAGACATGCCCCGGCCGTCAGGGCTGATTGACGTACTTCTTGAACACCTGGCTTGGACGGAAGGTGACGACCCGGCGCGGCGTAATGCCGATTTCTTCGCCTGTCCTGGGATTCCGGCCTTTCCTGGCCCCCTTGCTGCGCACCACGAAATTCCCAAACCCGGCGATCTTGACGGCTTCGCCCTTCTGGAGGACGGCTTTCAGCAGATTCAGGATGAACTCCACGATGTCCGAAGCTTCCTTCTTGGAAACCCCGACCTTCTCATAGATCTCGTTGGCGATATCTGCCTTTCTCATGCCTCCCCCCGGGCTTCTCCTCAGAACATCCACTTACAGACACGGTTCAGACCACGCTGAACCGCCTAAATTTTCGCCATAAATTACGTGAGGTTATCGGCCAAGTCAAGAGATTTCAAGAATGGCTGAGAATCGCCCGGTTCCCGTCACCGATCACGCGGCAGGAGTTTGTACTCGATGCTGTCCGCCAGCGCTTGCCAACTGGCCTCCATGATGTTTTCCGACACCCCGACCGTGCCCCAAATTTCTTTGTGGTCGCCGGACTCGAGCAGCACGCGCACCTTGGCGGCCGTGCCCTGGGTGGCGGCCAGCACGCGGACTTTGTAGTCCAGCAGCTTGACCTCCGTCAACTGCGGATAAAATTTTTCGAGCGCCTTCCGAAGCGCGTGGTCCAGCGCATTCACCGGCCCGGCCCCCACCGCCGCCGTATGTTCGACCACGGCGCCGACCTTGACCATCACGGTCGCTTCCGACAGCGGGGCCTCGTCGGCCTGCCGCTTTTCCACGATGACCCGAAACCCCAGCAATTCAAAAGACGCCTTGTGCTTGCCGAGCGCCTTCCGCATCAACAACTCGAACGACCCCTCCGCGCCCTCGAACTGGTAGCCCTGGCTTTCGCGTTCCTTCAGCACCGCCAAGACTTCTTGCAACTTGGCGCTGTCCTTGGAAAGCTTGAGGCCGTAGGCCTCCGCCTTGGCCAAGAGCCCGCTCCGCCCCGTGTAATCGGACACCAACATGCGCTGGCGATTGCCGACCAGCTCGGGAATGATGTGTTCGTAGGTGGCGGGGTTCTTTTGAACGGCGTGGATGTGCACCCCGCCTTTGTGCGCGAAGGCGGCGTCCCCGACGTAGGGCTGATGCTTGTTCGGCACCAGGTTCGCAAGCTCCGCCACGAACCCGGAGACTTCGCGTAAGCGCGTCAGCCGGCGATCGCCCAACACCGCGCGCTTCATCTTCAACTCAAGATTGGGCAGGATCGAGCACAGGTTCGCGTTCCCGCATCGTTCCCCGATGCCGTTGATGGTGCCTTGCACCTGAACGATGCCGGCCTCGATCGCCACCAGCGAATTGGCCACCGCCATTTCCGTATCGTTGTGGGCATGGATGCCAAGCGGCACGCCGTAGGCCCGCTTCACGGCGGTGCAGATCTCGCGGATCTCCCAGGGCATCGTGCCGCCGTTCGTATCGCAGAGAATCACGCGTTCGGCGCCGGCCTCGACCGCCTTGCGCAAAGTCTGTAGGGCGTAGTCGGGGTCGGTTTTATAGCCGTCGAAGAAATGCTCCGCGTCGTAGAACACGCGGCGGCCCTTCTCGCGCAGATAGGCGATGGAGTCGCCGATGAGTTCGAGGTTTTTGGGCAAGGTGAC
>VGXD01000020.1 GCA_016873525.1 Nitrospira sp.
GTTGAGGTGGAGGACATCCCCTATTGGTCCTTGCTCCCGGAGCGCGCGCCCTCGGAAGGGCCTCGCTCGACGGCCGCAGTTAGACCAACAGGGGATGTCCTTCTTAGGGAATGACGCGCGCAGTCAGGGAACAACCAGGCCCCCCTAGAGGATCACCGGCAAACAAAAAATAGCAAGGCGACAGGCCGCTTGAAAGCCTGTCGCCTTTAACGCTTCGCCCCGTTCAGTGGGCCGCTCCAGTAGCTAGCGTCCTCGAAATATTGCCCGTCTCTTTAACTGCTCCTCCAGCAAAGTCTGTCTTCGATGCTGGCGAATATTGACGCGATTCTTACGAAGGCGTAGCCTGCTGCCAGTCAAAATGGTGAGTGTCCTTGTTTTTCCTTTCCGTCTGCCGAACGATTTCGCTCCGAGGAAGGCAGGCCATCTAATCGAGGAAATGTCGAATCGGCCGGTCCCTGCAACGACGGGACAAGGCTTCAGCGGAGCGCGAAGCGAAAGTCCGACTTCTGCCGACCACCGTGATCGAGGGGCTGAAGGAGGCCAAGCAATTGTTACAAGAGCCGCCGCCCAGGTGAATACGATGGCACTATCTCAAGAAGTTTATGACGAGGGCCAAAAGATTGCCTCCGCCACCGAAGCAACTCTTCCAGGCATCCTCAACGGCATCCTTGATCGATACCTCGGATGGCCGCTGAAAATCCGGTCAGGATACTTGGTCGATCGGGAAAATAGTAGGTCAGACATTTTTGCTTCGGTGATTTACGCCACCCAAGCTGGCACAACGCCGGAACCCCAGAGTATTCACACCGACAACGCAGCAGTTGTCATCGATACCTACGAAACTTTGGATTCCGATAAGTTCCGTGACTCGTACGCGCGCATAGCGAAGGCGAAAAGGCTGAAGAAAACTCCAATGCCTAACCTGAGCGGGGTTCCCGTCCAAACAACAACTTTGGGAGTCATTTTCGCTCTGCGCTCAACGGCCCCCCTGGATTACATCGCTGAAGAGCTTGCCCGATTGAATACTTCAACACCGAGTCAGGAATGGCCGGACATGGTTGTAGTTGCAATGGCCGGAACGGTCAATTACGCGGTTCAATTTCCGGGCGAGTCCCTCAGCGGTGATTTACTGCCTCCCGCACCGCGTGCCCGCGACGCATATATCCCGCCTATGTACATCATCATAGTCGTGAGGCCTACGGGAGGCTACACATTTAACAGATTGGTGGGGTTTCTAATTGGGCAGCTCTTTTTATTTTCTCCAGGGGCGAAGCTTCCTGATACGAGGCAGGTTGTGGAAGGAGTGCCGAACCAAGGCATTACGTTTTCCGGCTTTCAGTTCAACTTGAACGGCGACCTCGTACCGGTTCCGCGGCAGTTCTATAACGATCGCTATCTGCCGCCGCTGCCCGTGCACATTGAAGATGGCAGAGGTGATCTGCTGTGCACACTTCAATTTCTACCGTGGCAGGATGGCGGCACGATCCTGCTCAGGGGCAAACTTCCGTTGGACGGCATCATGCCTTTTCTCACAGGCGTGGATATGCGGCGAGCCGGAAAAATAAAGCGGGATGAATACGAGATCGCTTACGTTCTGCCAATTACAGAGGAAGACTTCAAGGCCATGTTGGTGAGGATTGGGCAGCGCTCCAACATGGTAGTGCGACTTCCACAACCCAAAGGGACAATCCAGAAGGTTTCGGACGAAGGGACACAGACACCATTTATCGCTCGTCTCTTCTTGGGGGTGTTGAAACTGAGGGATGTAATTGTCTCAGATCCCGCCGACCGTAACAAGTTTGATGCATTATATGAGACCGTCCTTTCGCCTCTTATGACTGCTCGTAAATCGACGCAGCGGATCGCTGAACTGTGGCAAGAGCATTCCCGCAAGGTCACCTCTGGCGAAGTAGCACGTCTGCAGGGCCAGATGATTCACGTCGAGGAAAGCATCCACGACGAACTGAGAAAAGAAGTTGAGGGTTTCGTAATCGCTGCAGGCCGGACGATCAAAGAGGGGATGCGAAAATTTGCTGCGGAGGCTCGGGTGGACATCGGCTTCCTCTTCCAGAAGCAAACGGCGTTTGCGGCCGGACTTGCAGCCCTTGAAAGAACGGACTATGCCTTGGCGGCCTATCTTCAACAAACCCGCACGTGGTCCGAGCGTTTGCAAGAATGTCGAAACGTGATCGAGCACAAAGGCTGGATTTTGCCGCGTGTAACGTACTCGCGCGAGGCTGATACAATCAAAGCCATCCAGCCATCCATCTCGGGACAGCCGGTAACGGAGTTTGTCTCATTCGTTTTCGACCGCGTGGCCTGCTTTGTCGAGGAGCTGAGCGCCTACTGCGTTCAACGGCAGATGCCAGCGGGGATTACAATTGCAGAACTTCCTCTAGCAGAGCGACCAGAAGAAGCCCCGGAGCGGTTCCGGGTGACGCCGGCGAGTGGAGGACTTCCTCCGTGGCAGATTGTTTACCATCAGGCCTCATTCGAGAGGGCGTGACATTCTGCGAGCGAAAGGGAGAGAAAAACGGGGATATTCACGATTTGTAGGACACTCACTGCCGGAGTAGCCTGCTGAACGTGGCGAAGCGTTAAGGCGGCAGGCTTGGAAGCGGCCTGTCGCCTTGCTATTTTTTGTTTGTTGGTAATCCTCTAGGGCGGCCTGGTTGTTCCCTGACTGCGCGCGGCATTCCCTAAGAAGGACATCCCCTGTTGGTCTAACTGCGGCCGTCGAGCGAGGCCCTTCCGAGGGCGCGCGCTCCGGGAGCAAGGACCAATAGGGGATGTCCTCCACTTCAACCAGGCCGCCTGTCCTCCCTTCGTCAGCCGCCGTCCGGATTACTCTTGAGATTCCGCGCCGCCTTCCCAGAGCTTGACGGTCCGATCCCAGGAGGCGCTGGCGAGGCGGAGGCCGTCCGGTGAAAAAGCCACGCTGCGCACCGCTCCCGCATGGCCTTTCAAGGTTTTGAAGTTGCGTCCGGACGCCAAGTTCCAGAGCTTGATGGTCTGATCGTCGCTGGCGCTGGCGAGGACCTTGCCGTCCGGAGAAACGGCCAGCGAGCGGACCCAGGCGCCGTGGCCTTTGATCGTGCGCAGCTCGGTCATCTGCGGCATCTCGAAGAGCTTGATCGTGGTGTCGCGACTGCCCGTGACGAGGAGTTTGCCGTCGGGCGTGAAGGTCATGGCGCCGATCCAGTAGTTCATCGGTTTTTGAAAGGCCCCTTCGTCCTCGACGTAATACCCGCGGAACTCCGTCGTGTCGTCATCCTCGATATCCAGCCAGTGGCCGTTGTGCAGGATCTTTTCCTCGCCGCTGGGGAGCACTTCCCAGATTTTGATCTTTCCGATGTCGGATCCGCTGGCCAAGTGAATGCCGTCCGGTGAAAAGGCGACGACGGGAGACCAATGGTGGTCGTATTGGTCCTTGCCGAGCAGGGTCATCAACTCGGTTCCGGTCGTGATCTCCCAAATCTTGATGTCTTTGTTATGGCTGCCACGGGCCAGCATGAGCCCGTCCGGGGAGAGCGACAGGCAGCACACGTTGTGGTCGTAGCGGCTGAAGAGGAGCCTGGTGGGTTCTCCCGTTTTCGGGTTCCACAGCCTGATGGTCCGGTCCTCGCTCCCCGTGGCCAGGGTCTGGCCGTCGGGGGTGAAGACAACGGCGCGGATGTCGTGCGTGTGGCCGCGCAGGGATCGGAGCAAACGGCCGGTCTCGATGTCCCAGACGCGTACGAGCCGGTCGGCCCCGCCGCTGGCCAGGCTGAGCCCGTCCGGGGCATAGGCGACGGCCCAGACGCCCTGCGAGTGGCCCTGGAATGTTTTGGCCTCCCTGGCCCCGGCCTTCCAGTAGTCCAGCAAGTCGATGGTAGGATGGGCAGCCGCCTGTCCAGGCGCCAGGCCGGCCTGGCTTCCCGGGAAAACCTGGGAGGGGGATGAATCAGCCATGGATGCGGGTCTCCTTACGGATTCTGTGCGATGAAACGGCCCTCAACGGCCTCCTCGTGGAGCATTTGCAAATGCCGGGGAGGGGTGGCTATAATCACGCGGTGCGTCGTCCGAGTCGTCGAATCATAAGAGAAGCCCTGAAGGCAAGTCAAGCTGTCCCCCGGCCTCGAACGCCATGAGTTCCCTGCCGATGATCGATACAGTCAAGACAGTCTGATCGTTTCTACGAACCAGCAGGAGAGGCGCCTCCATGGAAATCAGGTTTCAGCCCGCCCTTCTTCAGGAAGTCATCGACTCCTTCGTCGAGAAAACCGAACGGGAAGGGGACCCCACCTATTATAAAGAGTTTCACGAGTTGGCCGATCCGATCTACGAGCGGTTCACCCTGGACGACCGCGAAGCTGAATTCAAGAAGCTGTACCAGTATTTGTTCGGCACGTGGGGGTTCTCGGACATCATCCGGGACGCGTTCGACGAGTTCCCGTCGCTCAAGGAGCGGGTGGGGATCGTCTTGATCAAGGGCGTTCTCAAGGAGGATCAAGAGGGCGTCGATATTCTCCGCAAGTGGGGGTCGGTCGAGCAGGACCTGGCCAAGCAGTTCGAGGAGCAGGGGCTCAAGGGCATCGGGATCAAGCTGATTCCGAGGCGCTTCTACGATCCGGCCCTGACGCGGTATTGCCGCCACGAACTCATGCATATCTCGGACATGCTCGACCCGGTGTTCAATTACGATCCGGACACCAAGGTCGGGCAGAACCCCGGCGAAGAAACGCTGATCCTGCACCGATATCGCGTGCTGTGGTGCCAGAACATCGACAGTCGCTTGATTCGGGCCGGGAAAGAATCCATGTTGAGCCGGGAGGACCGGTTCAAGGAGTTCCGCTCGTGGTACCGGAAGATTCCGCCGACGCAGTTGAAATCGGTGTTCGAGGGCTTGTGGCAGTCGGAGATGCTGACGCATGCGGAACTGATCGAGATGGCCTCGGACACCCTGCGCGTCATGGACCGGGCGCTGGATGTGGACGGCGGAGAGGTGCCGGACGTTCAGAACAAGGTGATGTTGATGCCGGGCTTCCCCTGTCCGCTCTGCCGGTTCCCGACCTACTCGTGGGTGGAGGACCTCGACCAGAAGGTGGAGAAGCACGTGCTCGACTTTATCAGGGAAAATCATCCCGGCTGGGACACGGAGTTCGGCGCCTGCGACCGTTGCGTCGAGGTCTACAAGCTCCGGGCCGACGGGGTGATGTAGGGCGGGGATCGAGTATGCCCACGGATCCGCAGTACGGGCGGCGACATTTCCTGAAGGACTCGGTCCTGTCGTTGGCGAAGACGGCGCAGGAGTTCGTGAAGCATCGTGACGCGCCGTCGGAGTCGGGTAAGGCCGAACCGAAGCGGCGCACCGACTGGCTCCGGCCTCCCGGGGCCGTGGCGGAGGAATTGTTCCTGGAGCGCTGCACGCGCTGCGGGGATTGCACCAAGGCCTGCCCCTACGGAAGCATCATCCCCGATCCCCACACCGGCGCGCCGGTTATTTATGCCGACGCAACCCCCTGCCAACTCTGCGACGAGTTCCCCTGCATTGCGGCCTGCGGGACGGAAGCGTTGCGTTCGCTGGCGGGCCGCGACGAGGTGGCGATGGGCCTGGCCGTCGTGTCGCAGCGAGATTGCACGGCGGGGCAGGGCTGTCACGCTTGTGTGTCCCGCTGTCCGACCGAGGCGCTGGACATGGATTTTGAAACCTTCCGCCTCCTGGTCGCCGAAGAACAGTGCGTGGGCTGCGGAATTTGCGAGCAGACTTGTAAGACTGTGAACGACAAAATCGCCATCAAGGTGACGCCTGCGCGTTATCTTGCCTCAGGCGGGCCCTCCGCTGGGATTTATCGCGCGGGGAAATAACAGGCACGATGGGCTGTTCTGGCATATTAAGTTATAAAATCAGGCACTTGCAAGCATGGCCAGTTCTGGCTTGACTTCCAATTTAGCATTGCCTATGATACGCCCGCTTACGCCGAAAGTGTCGGAACCCTGGGACGCAGGGAATGGGATTGAGAAGCTCCGGCGACCCTAGGTTTCGTACTTAGGAGGGAAAATGGCCATCAAGGAAAGCCAGCGAAGCATAGTGGATCCTGTAACGATGGTTCCTGGCACCGGCACCCTTAAAGATTCGCCGGCTGTTGAGCGAGCGTTGGGGCGCAGCAAGCTCTACCTGTTGATCTCGTGGAGCATGCTGTATCCGGAAGACGAAGAATTTTTGGACTATCTCCAAAGCGGAGAGTTCGTGGAAGACGGACGCTCCGCGATCGAGAGTCTCGGCCGTGCGCTGGACGGGATCGGCGGGGACCTGGCCAAGAAGAAGTTGGCGGCGCTCTCGAAGTCGTTCGATCTCATCGAGCGGTGGGTGGCCTCCGAATGTGCCAACTGGCAACTGGTCGATCTCCAAGCGGAACATCGACGCGTATTCAGCAACGTGATCACCCTGGATTGCCCCCCCTACGAAACCCTCTTCGGCAACGACCACGTTTTCGGCCAAGCCCACGTGATGGGCGACATTGCCGGGTTCTATCGAGCCTTCGGCGTCGAACTCTCGCGGGATATTCACGAACGCATGGATCATTTGAGCGTGGAACTGGAGTTCATGCACTTCCTCGCCTACAAGGAATCCTATGCGCGTTGTCATGACGGCGACGAAAAAATTCAGATCGTCGTCGATGCCCAGAAGAAGTTCGTGAAAGAGCACATCGGCAGATGGGTGCCGCTGTTTTCGAGGATGCTGGTCAAGAAGGCGGACTCGGGGTTCTTCCGCGACATGGCGGAACTGTCCTCGGACTGGATGGATTTCGATGCGGCGTACTTGGGCGTCAGCCCGCAGCCCTATTCGGAGGCCGACTACCGGCCCGCGACCTTCAATGCGCCGGAGGGCCAGACCTACGAATGCGGCGCGCAGGACCAGGGGAACGAGCTGAGCATCCTGCTGAACGAGGTGGGCGCGCAGTCGTTTTTGGAAAAGGATAAAGGCAAAGAAAAAGAAGGAGCCGGGCCGGTGGGCACGGCTTAACCGGTGCGCGCAGCATTATCGAGTGTAGGTGGAGTCGTCGTAAGTTTTTCGTGCCGTATTTCAATCATTAATTGAGGGGAGGGCATATTCATATGAGAGTAGTGCAGACACGCAACAAAAAGCTGGTGTTTGGCATTCTTCTCTCTGCGCTCGTCGTCGGCGTGATGCTGACGTTGGGGCAGGTGCCGCTTGCGGTCAGCCAGCCGGTGACCATTCCGGCGAAGGCGATCAAGGGGGCCATTCCGATGGATGGGGCCAACCCCATCTGGGAAGGTGTGCCGGGGGTGATCGTGCCGCTGAGCGGGCAGACGATCACGACGCCGATGCACCCGAACTTCTCCGTGAAGTTTGTCTTCGTGAAGGCGGTCACGAACGGCAAGGAACTCGGTTTCCGAATCGACTGGTCCGATCAGACGAAGAACGATACGACGATCGGTCCCCAGGATTTCCGCGACCAGGCGGCGATTCAGTTCCCGGTGAACGCCTCGGGGGCGCCGCCGTTCCAGTGTATGGGGCAGTCCGGCGGCACGGTCAACATCTGGCGCTGGAATGCGGAGTGGCAGAAAGACCTCGGCAAGGACAGCGCCGGGCTGTGGGACGTGGACGACCAGTATCCCGGCATCTTCTGGGATTACTACTTTGAAGAGCCTGCCGGCGGCGTGACCTATCCTGACCGGATCGGTCGGAGCCTCGGGCCCTTCAATCCCGGCATCTGGTCCGGGAACATCATGTCGGATCCGACCCTGCGCGTGAGTTCCGTCGAGGACCTCAACGCCAACGGGTTCAGCACGCTGACCACGCAGGGACATCAGGATGTGATCGGGAACGGAGTCTGGGAGCCGGCCGGCTCGGTCAAGGGCGGCTGCTGCTCGGGTCCGACCTGGCGCATCGTGGTGAAGCGGTCTTTGACCACCAGCGATCCGAACGATGTGCAGTTCAAGGCCGGTGCGACGGTCCCCGTGGCCTTCGCGGCCTGGGACGGGTCCAACGTCGAACGGAACGGCATGAAGGGCATCTCGACCTGGTTTACGTTGAAGTTGCCCTGAGCAATAACCCCTCCAACGAGGGGGAGCCGGTTGTCTGAGGTCGATGCCTCAGGGAATACCGTAAAAAGCCCCGAGTCACCGTGAAGTGGATCGGGGCTTTTTATTGCCGGAACGTCGCTCAGACCGGTGTGAAATGCGAGGGCTCTTTGCCGATCCTGAGGTTGCATTCGCAGGATTGGCAGGTGTATAAGAAACGAGACGGATGCGTGCGTTGACCCCTTCCAGCGTCAGCATGTCATAAAGGTTTCTTGTGAAGATATCCCTGCTGTTTCCCCCGACCTGGCACCCCTCGCAACCCTATCTAAGCCTGCCGTCCTTGACGGGTTTTCTCAACCAGGCCGGCATCAACAACGTGACGCAGCGTGATCTGGGCATCGAACTCCTCGACACGATCCTGACTCAAACCTACGGGGAGGAGGTCTACGCGCGCCTCGTCGAGAAAATGAAGACGCTCGAGCGAGCGCGAACGGGGGAGACGGGACCCAACAGCGCCGAACACTATGCGCGGTTGGTCGAATCGCTGGACCGATTTCCCTACCTCATCGACCGGATCGAACCGGCCAAGGAATCCCTGCGCGGAGAAGCGTTTTACGAAATCGAACGGTATCGTGAAAGCCTCTTCCTAATCGACAAGTGGTTGGAACTGGTGTCGAGCATCTATTTCCCGACACGCCTGACCGTCGTGGACAACCAGTTCAGCACCTATTCCATCTACTCGGCCAAGGACTTGATGAAGGCCATCGTGGACGAGGAGCAAAACCCCTACATCGCCTTGTTCCGCGAGCGCTTTCTGCCCTCGATTCTGGCGGAGCAGCCCGACCTCGTGGGGGTGTCCATCACGGCGACGTCCCAGATCATCCCCGGGCTGACGCTCTGCCGTTTGATCAAGCAGGCCAACCCGGATCTCCACCTGACGATCGGGGGGAGCATCTTTACCCGGCTCGTGGACAATCTGCGTCGCTGCCCTTCCTTGTTCGAGCTGACCGACGACTTCATCGTCTTTGAAGGGGAAACGGCGTTGCTTGAGCTGGTCAATCAGCTGGACGGCAAGCGGGACTTCAGCAAGGTGCCGAACCTGATCCATCGTCAGAACGGCAAGATCACGGTCAACCAGCCCTTCTACTCGGAGAACATCGACGCGTTGCCCGCGCCGAACTACGACGGGTTCCCGCTCGGGCGGTATCTGGCCCCGCAGACCGTGCTGCCGGTCCAGTTTTCACGCGGCTGCTATTACAAGGACTGCGCCTTCTGCGCCTTGACCCTGGACCATCAAAACTTCAGGCAGAAGGACCCGGGCAAGACGGCCGACGAGCTGCAGATGCTTTCGCAGAAGTACCAGACACCCTACTTTTTCTTCACCGACGAGTGCTTTGCCTTGTCTCCGACCAAGCGGATGTGCCAGCAACTGCTGGATCGAAACCTGAATCTGCAGTGGACCTGCGAGATGCGATTTGAAAAGAATTTGTCGCGGGAGCTGCTGACGCAGATGCGGGATGCCGGCTGCCTGAAAATCGTCTTCGGCCTGGAATCGTTCAACCAGCGGATGATGGATTTCATGAAGAAGGGGATTGCCCAGGCGAGTGTCCGTCGTATCACGGAGGACTGTCTCGATCTGGGCATCGCCATCCATTGTTACATCATCGCCGGGTTCCCGACCGAGACGGAGGAAGAGGCGCTGGAGACGATGAATTTCATCGTCGAGAACAAACGGCTGCATTCGTCCTACGGGTTCTCCTGCCAGCCCTGTCTGTTCGACCTCGAAAAAGAGGCGCCCATCATGAACGATCCCGGCAGCTACGGGATCCGGCGCATCATGCGGCCCGCTTCGGAGGATCTGAGCCTGGGGTTCTTCTACGAAGTCCAGGAAGGGATGACGCCGGACGAGGCCGAGCGGGTCTACCAGCACATCTATGGGAAAATCAGCGAAGTGGTCTGCGAATTACCCTTCAATTACTCCATGGCGGACGGGCTGCTCTATATTGCCCGGGCCAAGGCCCAGGCTCAACAGGTGCCGCAACCTACCGGCCTCTGAGGCGAGATCGTCGGAAGCCGTTGTTTTTCCGCTCTTCCCGGCTAGGGATCGGCTTTCGTAGGTTGACGCTGTCGGATGCTTCTGGCTATAATCCCCACGCAGAAATCATGACGGAAGGGGCTGGACAAGGCCATGATCAGCGCGGCATGGGAGAGAGGGCGGAGCGACGAGCAAGGGCTGCTCTTCGACTACACGGTCAAGCTCCTGCTGCTGGCCGGATTCCTCGAACTGGTTCTGTATCGGCTCGTCTCTCGGCTCGGGATGCACCTGAGCAAGCTGGCTCAACAGCACGAATGGCTGCGGATCACCTTCAAAACCCTGTCTTCCATCGGCTTCGCATTGCTCAACTTCGTGGCCCTGCTCTTATTCCTGGCTCTTTTCCTTGTCCTCTTCAATAAAATCAGATCCGTGGGCGGCGGGCGATACGATAGGTGGCTGGTGCCGGCCGTGTCCCTGCTCGTGCTCGTGACGGTGGCCTTTCTGCTCTTCCCTCCCTCGATGATCGGCTCCGTCGTCTACAACCTGGTTTTTTCCCTCGTGTTCGTGATCCTCATCGCCGAATACGTCGGCACACATCCATCCTGGCCGCAACGAGGCATGCTGGCGTGTTATGGACTGGGCGTGACCGGGTGGCTCTATTATCAGACCCTGTCGACCACCTATGGTCTGCTGAATTCGGCGGCCGTGCCGCCGCTCGTCCATGAAGTCAATCGGGCCGGGGAGGCCCTGATGGTTCTGGCGAGCATCCTCGTTTTCTGGGCCTACGGAAGTACGCCGCTCTGGACCAAAAACAAGCTCCAGCGGCGGCGGGCGACGATATTCGGGATCGTGGCGGGCGGCGTGTTTGTCGCGCTCCTCTTCCTGGACTATTTCCTGAGCCTCTACGACAAGGCGTTGGCGGAGAGCATCCGCAAGGCGGGCGAAGGGATCGGTTGGATTTTTCAGATGGGAATGGGGTACACCTTTTACCTGCCCTTTGCGTTCTATATGGCCGGCCTGCTCTGTTGGGTCTACACGGTGGTGAAGCTGCTCACGCTGGGGCGTCTGGCCGGCTACGGGTTGGGGCTGATGTTCATGGCGGGCTATGCGCTGCAGCTGTCCCACCTGAGCCTCATGGTGGTGTTGGGCGTGATGCTGCTCAATTTGGATAAGCGGCGGGGCGCAGCCCCGGCCAGGGAGCCGGCGCAAGACGGGTTGCTGTCCGGGCCTCCGGCGACGTTGGTGAGCGAACAGACGACTTAACAGAAACGGTAGGGATGTATGAGCGACCAGAATGTGTCCAATGTGGCGGAATCCGGCGGAGCGGTTGTCGAGCAACCGGAGCCGCAGTTGACGCCGGATGAGGAAATTGCCGAACTCGAGAAGCTGCTGGGGACCGAGCCGGACGACTTTCAGGCTCGATGCCGGCTGGGGGAACTCTACTTCAGCAAGGGGCGGTTGGACGACGCCCTGACCGAGGTGAAGAAGTCGATCGAGATGGCGGAAGGGCTTCGGGCGGAAATGAATCGCTCGCTCGCCATGTACTATTCCAACCTGGGCACCATCTATGCCACCAAGAACATGATCGAAGAAGCGGAGGCCCAGTTCAAAAAAGCGCTCGAGGTCCATTCGGACGACGTGCTGGCGCTGTTCAATCTCGGTCGCGTGTGCTCGGAAAAGCGCCTGTTCATGGACGCCAAGACCTACTACGAACGGCTTGTGGAAGTGACGCCCGAGGACCCGATCGCCTGGTACAACTTGGCGCTGGTCTATGTGGAATTGGATAACCCCGCGGTGTCGGATTACAACACCATCGACATGGCGATGCAGTGCTATCTTCGGACCCTTGAACTGGACCCGAAGCACTTGGATGCCAGCTTCAAGTTGATGGACCTTGCGCTCAATCACAAGAAGACCGACCTGGCGATCAAGGTGATGGAAGATGCGGTGGAGCAAAATCCTGACGAGCCGCTGGTGTATTACAACCTGATCAGCACCTATGAAAAGTGCAAGATGTTCGAGCAGGCCGAACAAGCCAGGCAAAAGCTGAAGGATCGATTCGCCAAACGAGCCAAGGAAGCCGGCAAAGCGTAAGCGGGCACTGTAAAGGAGCAGGGCATACCATGTTTGGAAGCATTGGCATTACAGAGTTGGTTCTGATTCTGGTCATCGTGCTGATCATCTTCGGCGCAGGCAAGCTGCCCCAGCTCGGAGAAGGGCTGGGGAAGGCCATCAAGGGCTTCAAGAAATCCGTCCATGAGGCGGATGCCATCGAGGCGGAGGCCCAAGCCCAAGCGCAAATGTCGGCGGCCGCTCCCGGCCAGCCGACGCAGATTCCTGCCCAGGGCGCCATGGCAGGATCGGTCGGAACGCCTGTGCCGGACCAGCCAGCGGCCGTGCCACCCCCGCCCAACGCGTAAGGCAATCCAGGCCGGTCCCGTGGCTTCGGTCGGCGGGCCCTGCGTGGCGAGAGACTGTCTTCGGAGAGAGGATGTGCCCCATGGCGACGGATGTCGAACTGAGCGTCGGATACATTGAAACCTTTGCCGGGAACGGGAAGGCCAGGAGCACCGGGGATGGCAAGCGGGCGATCAAGTCCGGCATTCCGCTGCCGCATCACCTTGCCTTGGATAAAGAGGAACGGTATCTGTATTTCGCGGAGTCCGGCTCGGACCGCATCCGGCGGGTGGATTTGAAGGACGGCACGCTGCACAATTATGCGGGCATCGGCGAAACCTGCTACAGCGGGGATTCCGGCCCTTGCAGCGAGGCGGGCCTCTACCTTCCGCTCAGCGTGGCCTTCGACTCGCGCAACGATCTCTACATCTGCGACTCGGGCAGCAATCGGATTCGCAAGGTCGATCACGAGACCGGCATCATTACCACCGTGGTCGGGACAGGGCAGTTTGGCTTCAACGGGGACGGGCCGGCCCTGGAAGTCAATCTCACGTATCCCGCCGCCATCGCCTTCGATCAGGACGACGTGCTCTACATCGCGGATACGCAGGCGCACCGGGTCCGTCGGTTCGACCGGAAGACGGGGCTGGTGACCACGATTGCCGGCACGTGGTCGGCCGAGGACGATGCCCGCGAACAGCCGCTGGTCGCGCGGAACCTGGTGGTGCTGTCGGGCGATTCCATCGGGATCGATTTCAGCGACGACCATGGGTGGCTGCGGCCGGAATGCTCCGATGGGCTGGATCTGTCGCTCTACCTAGACGATGGGCGGCCTGCGCTGGAGGCGAGGCTCTACGACTTGGTCGGCATTGCGGTGGACAGTCAGGGGCACGTGACCATCGTGGACAAGGGCAGCAACCGCGTCCGGAAAATCGACCGGCATACGGGAGTCATCTCCACGGTGGCGGGCGTCTGCCGGTATGGGTATGACGGCGACAACAAGCCGGCGGTGCAGGCGATGCTCCATGCCCCGGAAGGGGTGGTTTTCGATCCCTGGGACAATTTATACGTGTCGGACACGATGAACCATCGGGTCCGGAAGGTGGAGGCCAAGACCGGCCTCATTACGACCGTGGCGGGCAACGGCGACAGCGGCTACGAGGATAAGAACATGGGCGGGTGCGGCATGGCCCGGTTCGTGGCGAAGGAGGACGCCGGCCAGATCAAGCACGGAGACGGTCTGCTGGCGGTGGAGGCCGTGGTGAATGCGCCGGTCGGATTGACCCTTGATTCGCAAGGGGTGCTGTATATGTGCGAGCGCGGCGAAAACAAGATCAGGCGCGTGAAATTGTGGTGAGTCTCTAGGCGGCCCGCTTGCGTCGGCGCGTGGTGAGCCGACAGTGCGCCCATGAGTCTGCAGGAAGGCACGGGGCTTCGGGATGGCGCGATTCGAACGGATGCGTGTACGGTCTCCTCTCCTCATGGCGATGTTTTCGGTTCTCTTCGTCGGGGCGCTGGTGCTGGGGTGGTTGGGGATTCCCATCGTCAGCTCCGAAGGGATGTTCATCCGCTCTCATCTGGTTGCCGGCGAGATTCCCGCCGCGCCGGAAGATCCCGCCTGGGACACGATCCCTCCCGTCACCTTGCCGCTCAGCGGGCAAGTCATCACGCGGCCCGTTTGGCCTGAGCCGAGTGCGCGGGCCCTGGTCGTGCGTTCCGTGCACAACGGGACCGACATTGCCTTTCTGCTGGAGTGGCAGGACAACACCAAAAACGATCGGTTGACGCCCGGCACGTTTCGGGACGGCGTGGCGGTCGGACTGCCTCTGGGCGATGCCCCTGCCTTCTTTTGCATGGGGCAACTGGACCACTACATCAATATCTGGCATTGGAAAGCCGATTGGCAAAGCGACATCGACCGTCGGGCGGCCAGGGCAGCGGAGCGTAAGAGCGAGGGCGGGGAGGTCCGCCGGTTCGAAGTGATTCCACGGCGCGCTTCCTCCGTCGAGGACTTGATCGGCGGTGGGTTCAGCACCTTGACCAGCAAACAGACGCAAGGTCGGGTGCAGGGCAAGGCGACATGGAAGGACGGGCTCTGGCGCGTGGTGGTCAGGAGGCCCTTTGCCAGCACCGATCCTGAAAACGAGGCCCGGTTGGAGCCGGGGCGCCTCCAGACCAT
>VGXD01000021.1 GCA_016873525.1 Nitrospira sp.
GCGCGGAGCCTGCCGGTGACAACGGTCGTCAGCGGGATCGACTCGCGCGAGGTGTTGCGGCAGAATCTCGACATCGTCCGCCGGTTTACGCCCCTGACGGCGCAAGCCATGGCCGGGCTCAGGAATCGCGTCGCTGCGTATGCGGCAGACGGGCGCTTTGAACTTTTCAAATCATCGAGGGCCTATGACGGACGCATCGGTCGGGAACAGCACGGTCTCCGGTTCTGAAACGATCCGGCGCATCCTGGATGAGTGCCGCAGGATCGCGGTCGTCGGCCTCTCGTCCAATCCAACCCGCCCGTCCTATCGGGTCGCGGCCTGCATGCAGGGGCAGGGCTATCAGGTGATCCCCGTCAATCCCCTCGAGCTGCCTGTGCTGGGTCAGCCGGCCTATCCCTCGCTTGCGGCGGTGCCGGGACCCATCGACCTCGTGTCGATCTTCAGAAAATCGGACGAAGCCGGCGCCGTCGTGGATGCCGCGATCACGGTTGGAGCCAAGGCGGTCTGGCTTCAAGAAGGCGTGGTCGATGCGGCGGCCGCGCAACGCGCGCAGCACGCCGGCCTGCTCGTCGTGATGGATCGGTGCTGGATGAAAGAACACCGGAAGCGGGCCGGTCTGAAGCGGGAACGATAGTCTTTTCTTAGACAGATTTAAGCTGGCTGATCGCCAGTTGCCGGAGCGAGGCGTCGAGGGACCCGGCGATGGTCCGGAGATCGTCTTGCAGGGTTTGCAACTCCGCTTTCTTGACATCGGAGGGTGTGAGTTGTTCGGGTTGGATTTGAAAGATCGTCGCCCCTCCGGCGGCATGGGGGCAGACGGACACCATCCAGTGGTGATGGAGCCGCTTCTGGAATTCCAGATCCTTCAGGTAGAGGGCGATCAGTTCCGGATAGACGGTCGAAGCGGAGTAAAACCACACCTGGGGCAATCGGGTCAGGCCGCCGCTCGCTTGAAGGTGCCCCTCGCAAGACCAGCAGGGCGGCACAAGCCGCAAGCCGGCCAAGACATAGACCAGGGGCAACACCTGCGGTTCGATCGGGTACCGGGCCGGTTCGGAAGAGAGGAAGCGGGGCGCATCAGGGCAGCGAGCGGAACAGCTGCAGCAGCATTGCGTCGAGCGGGCGGGACAGCCGCAGGTTGTGTCGCAGTTCGGACAGGGGCGGCGCTCCCGGTCGGTCGGCTGTTCGAGGAGGCGCGCCAGGTCGTCGGCGCGCGCGCGTCCGGCTTGTCCTGGTTGGGAGAAGGGAACCAGCTGCATGGCAAGGTCCTTGGGGGCCTGTCAGGTTATCGGCTGCTCGCGCTTGAAACTTAAGGAGACGACGCAGTACTGCCAATAAGTAAAATGGGCGGCAGGCGGCGTCGGCAGTAGGGAGGGTTTTCGATGAATGTCGTGGTCATGGGCGCTGGGTTGTTGGGGCGGCCTATGGCCGAACGGTTGAAGGCGACGGGCCGTATGGTCACGGTCTATAACCGGACGCAGGCCAAGGTGGCGGACTTGCCGAAAGCCGGGATCGCGGTGGCGGAGACTCCGGCCGAGGCGGTTCGCGCCGGGGCCTGTCTGATCCTGATGCTGGCCGATGCCCGGGCGATCCGCGAGGCGCTGTTTGCGCCTGCGGCTCGGCAGGAGATCAGGGGCCGCACCGTGATTCAGATGGGCACGATCGGCCCCCAAGAGAGCCGGGAGTTTCAGCGCGAGGTGCAAGCGGCAGGCGGGGATTATCTGGAGGCCCCGGTCTTGGGCAGCATCACGGAGGTCAAGGAACAACGATTGTCGGTCATGGTCGGCGGCACGGAGGCGCAGTTCGAGCAATGGGCCGGGCTGCTCAAAGCCTTCGGGCCGGAGCCGCGCCTGATCGGCCCGGTGGGATCGGCCGCCGCCCTCAAGCTGGCGCTGAACCAACTCATCGCGGCGGAGATCGCCGCCTTCTCGCTCAGCCTGGGCCTGGTTCAGCGGGAAGGGATTGCCGTGGACACCTTCATGGACATCCTGCGCCAGAGCGCCCTCTTCGCCTCGGCGTTCGAGAAGAAGCTCCCGCGCCTGCTTGCGCGAGACTACGCCAACCCGAACTTTTCTGCCCGGCACTTGCTCAAAGACGTAGACCTCTTTCTCAAGGAAGCGGCAGCCGCCGGGCTCAATGTCGGCAGCCTCGATGGTGTGCGCCCCCTCTTGAATCAGACCGTCGAGCGGGGGTTAGCCGACGCCGACTACTCGGCACTCTTCGAGGCGGTGAATCCGCCGGTCTGAGATACTTGCTCGCGATACACTCAAAAGACGGTGCAATGGTTTGTTCGGGGTACGCCCCATCCCGCCTCGTGGCGGCCTTGCTGGTCGGCTGCCTCGCTCTTATCCTCGCCGCCTGCATCCCCTACAAGCCGACGCTGGCGTTGGAGAAGAGTGTTCACAGCATCCCCGTCTCGGTCGCAGTAGAAATGTTCCGCGATGCCTCCCCGCCTGACGACAAGGAAGACCTTGCGGAGGGGACGGTCTCGCAGACCAAATCGATGGAAGGAGACCTCAGCGCGCTGGTGACGCGGGCGATTGTGGCGGACTTCAGCGCGGCGGCGGTCTTTCGGTCGATTGGCCGGCACGCGGCCCATCCCGATCTGATCTTGAGCGGAACGATCCGCCGCTTCTATGGGCAGGCGACGATTCCGTCGTGGGCGCTGATTCCTGGCTTGGGCTGGGCGGTCAGTGCCTTTGCCTCACCCGTCCAGGCCTGGCAAGGCGAGGTGGATCTGGAGGTGAGGCTTGCGACGCCGGATGGCCTGGTGCTCGGCGTCTACCGGGGCCGCGCGGCCTATCAGGAGATGGCCGGACACGATAGCCGCTACTGGTCCATGCCGCTCTACCCCGCCCATGTGCGCCTGAACCGCGCCTTCACGGAGGCGGTGGGGCAGATACGGGACCAGATGGTCAAGGATCGAGAGCTGTTGCTGACTGGTCTCATGAAGAAGTAGCAAAAGCTAAGTCGCAAGTGACAAGCAAGAGAAGGGGGCGCACTCTCGTGAGAGCGGAGGAGATTCCTAAAACTTGTCAACTTGTTGGCTTGGTCACTTGTCAGCGCAAGGCTGAGAAAGGCAGACAGGTGCGCGTCATCGCATGACCGCTTCGAAGACTTCGACTCCAGGGCTGACCCCGCTCTTCAGCACGATTTCACAGACATGGTCGAGCCGCTCGATGTGCTCGTAGGCCGCCCAGGGATCGGCGCCGACCGCGCAGACCCCGTGGTTGGTCTGCCCGACGACATCGTACTCCAATGAGCCGTCGGCATGGACGCCCAGGCAGTCGGCCGTGGCATCGGCAAACTCGCGCGTGAGCGCGGGCAGGACCGGCACCGAGGGGCCGACGCGCGTGAGGCGGAAAATCTCTCCGAAGTTCATGCAGAGTTGCGGCAGATCGAACCCGCGATACATGGCGGCGACGATGTGGGTCGCATGGACGTGGAGGACGGCCCTTGTGCCGGGGGTGTTGCATTGGATGTTCCAGTGCATGAGGATTTCGCCGGACGGCTTTTGATGGTCGGAGATCCACAGGCGGCGCTGGAGCGTCTCCGGGTCCATGGCGGTTTCCAGCTTGACGAGCTGTTCGGGTTGCAGCAGTGTCTTTTTGATGCCGGAGGGGGTGATGTACAGATGTTTCCCGCCTTCTTTGAACAGGCTGAGGTTGCCGTCCCGGCTCGTGATCCAGCCCTTTGCGTAACACTGCCGCATCACATCGCCGATGTCTGTCAGCATCGCAGCCTCTTTCCGGTGGGTGTTCCCTCAGCCTGGGTCCGTATAGTCCTTATCGGCAGGCCGGGCGGGAAGCTTGACTGGTCGATGAGGGGGGCAGTATGCGAACGTTGTGCCAATCGCCACTCACCGCAGGCGAGGCAAGGCGTTTAGTTCGCTAATAACGTACAGTTTTTCTTTTTAGCCTCAGCAGCAATTGCTTCGCGGTAGGCTTTCAGCTCGGCCAGGTTTTCTTTCGTGCTGGAGTTGTCGTTCCAGGTAAAAAATCCGATGCCGAGGGTCGCCAGGGCGGTTGCGCCCAGTACGTTGGTGGCGATCGATGTGTTGCCGGACTGCTTGAGGTCGTCGGTGATTTCTTTCTCTGCTGCGACAAATCCCCGATATTCATCAGTGAGTTCCTCGCAAGTGGCCGCGCGAATCAGTTTCATGTCGTCCGGCTCAATGGCCCAGGAAGAGGGATCCGACAGGGTCAGGGCGGCAATCACAAGCAAACGTGAGAGCGTGTGGCTTGGGCGTGGGATAGTCATGTTCCTTTGTACGTGGAGGGTTGTCGATGGGGAGCGTTACACCGCCCCCTCCAAATGCAAAGTCCTATCACCCACATGGTCTGGCGGAGCCACGGTGACGAGGCCCATGCTGCTAAGGAGTGATATTTGTGTAATCCTCATAAGGATCGGGGTTTCTTTCCCCGCGTCCCACAATCCATACGACGCTCGCAATCTTGTCGGGTGGTGCGCTTGCAAGGTTTTCATTCAAGCGCACTTGATAGTGATATTTCCCTTGCCACGCGAAACAGAGACTGGCGAAGGAATTTGGTTCGATGACGGCAGAGAGTGCATTTTGATCTACGCGCTTAAATCCTATGCGGCATGAGATCCGGGCAGCAATCTCTCCCGGGAAAATGACCTCGATTGGCTGAGTCCCTGTGTTTCGCCACCGGACCTCATGTCCCCTTCCAGCAAGGATGTGACGGGGCTCTACTCTTTGTCCGACATTCACAATGTGTATTTTACTTCCCTCAGTTGAATGAGAGGCAAAACTGCATCCCGTAATGACCAAGAACAGGCCCAATGCGATAAAAAGGAAGTGTGATCCTCGTGAGGGGTAACGGGGAGCCATGGGAGCCTCGCAGGGAGGCTCATTCTAGGCGGGTTGTTAAGGAAGGTGCAAGGGCCGAGTGGGGAAATGCGTGTATTTCGAGACTGGAACTGCTTCAGGGTTAGACTTTCCAGTCCAGCCGTTGGGAGGTGTCCACGAAAGTGGGGCTAGCTCAGCCTGCTTTGTCTTGCGCTGCAACTTCTGCTTCGCGTACCTTACTTATCCATGCCTCGATTCCACGCGGACAAGTAGCGGTTCACGCCTACTATGTTCTGAATCGGGGGAACGGTGGTGCAACGGTTTTCCACAAGGACGGCGATTACACCGCCTTCCTCGATCTGCTCGCCAAGGCAAAAGCGAAATTTTCCGTTAAGGTGTTCGGCGTCTGCTTGATGCCGAATCACTTTCATCTTGTTGTGCAGCCAGCCCACGAAGCGGCGTTCAGCCTATTCATGCAGTGGTGGATGATCAGTCACGTTTGGCGGTACCACCAGCATTACCGGAATCATGGGTATGTGTGGCAAGGCCGGTTAAAGAGTTTTCCGATTCAACAAGACGGACATCTCCTCACGGCTCCGCGCTACGTTCCTTGAAATCCTGTTCGCGGCGGCTTGCAGCGATCGACGACCGGCCTCCGTCAGGGGTATCGTCCCACGCATCGTGGCGACCTGACGCATGGCCTGAAGGATGGTTTCTGCCTGACGAGGACGCGCATGGATGAACATCGATCTCTTTCCTGTTGCCTTTACGAATGACAGGACCCAAGGCCGCGTTTTTCGAGGTACTGCTGGTGGTAGTCCTCCGCCTGATAGAAGGTTGAGGCTGGGACAATGGCCGTCACGATGGGTCGCTTGAAGAGGCCGGAGGCCTGGAGCTTGTTCTTTGACTCCGTGGCGGATCGTTCCTGTTCCGGGCTGTGAAAAAAAATGGCCGAGCGGTATTGAGTGCCGATGTCGGGGCCTTGCCGATTCAGCTGTGTCGGGTCGTGGCTGGACCAGAAGACCTTGAGCAGGTCTTCATAGGAGACCTGGGCCGGATCGAAGTCCACCTCCACTGCCTCGGCATGGCCGGTGCGGTCTGTGCAGACATCGTGGTAGGTGGGGTTGAGCGCCGTGCCGCCGATGTAGCCGACGCGGGTGGCGGTCACGCCCTTGATCCGCCGAAAGGCAGCTTCCACTCCCCAGAAACACCCGGCTCCAAATGTGGCCTTCTCCATGGTTCTGCTCCGTTCCTTTCTACTTCCCAAACGTCCGTTGCCCGCGCGTCAGGACCGTTCCGGCACGAATTTCAACGCGGCGGAATTGATGCAATACCTCAGGCCGGTGGGTGGCGGGCCATCGTCGAATAAATGTCCCTGATGGCCGCCGCAACGCCGGCAATGCACTTCCGTGCGGGGAAAGATCAGCAGGTAGTCGGTCTTCGTGCGGACGGTGTCTTCCGCGATCGGCTTCCAGAAGCTGGGCCAGCCGGTCCGGCTGTCATACTTTTCCTTCGAGGAGAACAGGGGCAAGTCGCAGCCGGCGCAGAGGTAGGTGCCGGCTGTTTTATTGTCGAAATATTTATTCTTGAACGGCGGTTCCGTATGAGCCTTGCGCAGAACCTGGAATTGCTCCTCGCTGAGGACGGCCTTCCATTCCGCCTCGGTCTTGGTGACTTCAAATGTCTCCTTCATGGTGGACTCCTTCGCCTGGTTGCGGCCGGCTCTGTATTATAGCGCAGCCGCTTCCACTGTGGAGGGGGGATTCATGGGGCGCCATCGCTACCGATCTTGAAACAAGGCGCCGGCCGGATCGACCAGCGTCAGCCGATTCCCGCGCCGACCCAGACGGGGTTGCGGAACTTGCGCATAGTCGTCTTCGCCGCCCAGGTCGAAGAACCCGCCCAGGCTCTCATTGAAGGCTGTGCCCAGGCCCTGGGGGGCGAGGTAGCGGTCTGTGCCGCCTTCGTCGATGAAGAGGCCCCAAGCATGATGGTCTGCCAGGCCGAGGCCGCTCGATCGAAGGAAGTCGTAGACATCGCTGCCCCTGCCGGCATCGATGCCCAAGGTCACGCTTCGGTCCCAGGCCGCGCCCCCATTGTAGACCGGTCCGGTGGAGCCGTAGCGGTCGTTGCCGTCGTAGTCTATGAAGAGCCCCAGGCCGCCGTGCGCGCCGGCTGCTTGGCCGTAGCGGGCTGCCCCATGGTCGTCGTGGCCGCTCAGGTCCAACTTGATCCCTGCGCCGAAAAAATAGCCCGCGCCTTGGGAGAAGTTGGAACTGCCGTAGCGGTCGTTTCCTGCCAGGTCGATCAAGATTCCCCAGCCACCGGCCAGCTCATCGAGAGAGGAGCCGGTAAGGTTCTTGGGGAAGACCCGTTGTCCCGAACCGGTGCCCAGCCCGAAACAGTCGTATTGGAAGGAGGGATCGCCTGGCTTGGCTTCAGGCTGTTCCGCTTGGTTGTCATGACTGGGAAGCCCTTCGTCGCACCGGTAGAAGTCGTCGCCGCCCAGGTCGATGACCGCACCGACTCCCACTGGTCCGCCGAAGCCGATGGAAAAGCCGGCGCTTGCGTAGCTGTCTCGCCCGGCTCGGTCCAGCAAGAGTCCCAGGCCTCCCACTGCCGCGCCAAGGGTAAACCTGGTGCCAGCATAGCGATCCTGACCTGCGCCATCGTCAAGGAGTCCCAAGCCGGCAAAGCCGGCCCCGCCTGATCCAGGAGCCAGTTCGTACCGATCGTCTCCCGCGCGGTCCACCAGCAGGCCGATGCCCAGGCGGCCGGTCGCCAAGCCGAGCGGGGCAGCACGGTAGGTGTCCTGCCCGGCCAGGTCGATGACGATGCTGAGCCCCTGTTCTGCTGTGGCCGGTGAGGCGATCAGGCCCTGGTAGAGGTCGTCTCCGCCCAGGTCGATGAGCAGGGCGATTCGCTGGTCCAACTCATAGGTGTTGGGCCCGAACCCGCCGATCACGATGAGCCCGGTGGAGGTTTCTCGAACCAGCAAGACATCGCCGGTGATGCCGGGGATCGTCATCTCCAGCGGCCGGTGAGCCTGGAAACTTTCCGCCAGGCTGTTCAACCAATCTTCGTCGGAGAGGCGCGTCAGGACTTGGGCTGCGGCAATCAGCGAAGCGTAGTCCAATCGTTCGCCGACCAGTTGGAAAAATCGCCGGTCCTTCTCGGCCTGGGGTCGCGCCTCCTCATCGAGTCCGGAGATTTGCGGCGAGAAGCGTTCCGCAAGGGCTGCGGCATGGTCGAAGAGAAATTGCCGGTCGGCTTGGTTGATTTTTGACAGCGCCTGTTCCCGCAACTGGATTGCCTGTTGCAAAACAGCCACGAGGTAGGCCATTTGGGCAATGGCTTCCTTCTCCTTCGGCGCTGGGATAAACGCAGGTGGTTCCGCCCTACGGCCCATGCCCTTCTCCATGACCGAGATCAACTCCGGGAGGCGTTGGCCGGATCTGGCTTGCGCAGCGAGATCCAGGCCGAACTGTTCAATGGCTGCCATTCCTGTCCAGGGCGAGGTCAGCGTCTGCACGATGAAGGGGGCTTTGAACTTGGCCGGAAGGATAGAGGCCTCGGACAATGAGGAGAGGGTGGCGGCCTGTGGCTTGGCGAGGCGTCGATCGATCTCGCCTTGAATGTCTTTCTGGATCCTGGGGACCGCCGGCTCAGGCCAGGCCTTGTCGGATTGCGTGTCGTCGGCAAGGGCAAGGGCAAGGGATTGCGATGTCGGAAGAGCCCCATGGCCAAGGGCAAGAACCAGCAGGATGGCGAAGAGCGGTCGCTTCGCGGGCATAGGCGGTTTGTCAGCCTCCGGCTTGAGCAGGTCCTTCGTCCTTGCATTTGTCGCGCCGCATCGGCCCTCGCACCAGCTTGAATTCGTACAGACGACATTCCAAGGCGCCGTTGAAGAGCGGGGTGCGGCGTGAGGGTGCCAGCCCGATCAACTTGGGGAGGCGCTGGTCTGCCGTGAAGAGGTAAACGCGCCAGCCGGCAAACCGTTTCTTTAAGGCATCGCCAAGGCGAGGATAGAACTCGGCCAGCCGCTCGGCCTCGCCCAGGCGCACGCCATACGGAGGGTTGGCGATCAGGATGCCTTCCTCGGCCGGAGGGGCAAGGTCCAACACGTCGGCCTGCGTCAGCCTCACGTCCTGGGCCAGGCCCGCGGCTTCCAAGTTGGCCCGTGCCGCCTGTAACGCCGCTCCGTCCCGGTCGCTTCCGTGGATCATGCCTCCCGGCTTCCGGCGCTGGTTCGATCGGGAGGCTTCGCGGAGGTTGCGCCACCTGTCGGCGGAAAAGTTGTTGAATCGTTCGAAGGCAAAGCGGCGGCCCAGGCCTGGAGCGATGCGGCGCGCAATGAGGGCGGCTTCCGTCAGGATGGTCCCGCCTCCGCACATGGGGTCCAGGAGGGTCTGGTCCGGCGTCCAGCCGGACAAGGCGAGCAGGCCGGCAGCCAGGTTCTCCCGGAGCGGCGCGTCGCTCCGGGCCTGGCGCAAGCCGCGCTTGAAGAGCGGTTCTCCGGACGTGTCCAAATACAACGTGACGGTCTGTTCATCCAGAAAGGCGTCGATGCGGATATCCGGCCTCTGCGTATCCACCGTGGGGCGAGAGCGGGAGACCGAGATGAATTTGTCGCAGACGGCGTCTTTGATGCGGAGCGTGACGAAATCCAGACTCTTGAGCGGACAGCGCTGCGCGCTGACCTTGACCTTGATCGTGCAGTCCGGAGAAAACCAGCCCTGCCAGGGAAGGGCATAGGCTGCGTCATAGAGGTCCTGCTCGTGGCGGTAGGTCCTCCGGGAGATCTGCCAGAGGATGCGGCTGGCGATCCGGGATTCCAGATTGATCGTGTAGCACAGGTCGAAGGGGCCGGTGAATCCGACCCCGCCTTGCGTGGCGGCAAGGTTCTCCCCGCCGAGTTGGGCGATCTCGGTCGTGAGCATCGGTTCCAGCCCGCGCGGACAGGGGGCGAAAAAATGTGCGGTGTTCACGAGTCCGTTAGGCGATCTTCAGAAGTTCGACCTCAAAGACCAGGGTGGCATGGGGCGGAATGACGCCGCCGGCGCCGCGCGCGCCATAGCCCAGGGCCGAGGGGATGGTCAGTTTTCGGACCCCGCCGACCTGCATGCCCTGCACGCCTTCATCCCACCCTTTGATGACCTGGCCCAGGCCCAGCAGAAAGTCGAAAGGCTGCTTGCGGTCTTTGCTGGAATCGAACTTGGCGCCGTTCTCCAGCCAGCCGGTGTAGTGGACGGACACGGTTTGGCCTGCCTTGGCCGCCGGGCCGGTTCCGATCGTGACGTCTTCGTAGGCCAGGCCGGAGGAGGTCGTGGTTTCAGCCATCTTGTGCTCCTTTAATGAGGGATGTTCGGGCTCTCTGTCTCCGATGCCGATCGTGAAGAAGACGCTGGTGCGCATCCCCTTCACGTGCGTACAACAGCCGCAAGGATACGAAGGAAAGCGGGACGAAAGCAACTGCGAACGTTTGAAGGAGAAGGTGCCGTTGTCACGGACGCAGGGAGGCCATCGTGGCCTGACATGGCGCGGAGTGGTGAGGTCCGGGGGTGGAGGGGGGAGCCGCTCGCGTCAGTCGCAGCCGATGCGGTGGCCGGACACGACGATGTCGTTCTCGTTCACGACGAAGACGAGTTGGCAATTCACGTCGAAGCCGTACATCGGGAGCGTGTTGTACTGTTCCGCCATGCCCGGCAGGGTGGGGATCGTCATGTCCCACCGCAGTTCTTTCATGCCATCGACTTCCTTTTGATGGAAGGTCGGGGGGCCGATTTCGATCTGCAGATCCACCCTGTTTTTCCCGATCCAGCGGTTGATCACGTCGTCCCAGGTGAGGTAGACCCCGCTGAGCCCAGGTCCGTCAGGTCCGCCGGCGCAGCCGGCGGTCAAGAGAATGAGCAGCAGGGGCCCCAGCAGCAGATATTGGAATCGCGTGGTCGGCATCATCGATTCTTTCTCGCTCTTCTCTTCTCGGCGTTCTGCTCCGCCTCGATCGAGTCCGTGCCCGGGCTTCTCAGGGGATCGCCCAGAGCACCTTGCCATCCTTGTCTTTGAGTTGCAAGGCCTTGGCTTCATCCGGCGTGAGGTACAAGCTTCTGTTGCCGTCCTTGCTCAAAAGGATCAGCCCCACCTCTCCCCTGGCATCCAGGCCGAGGCCGGCTCTGGCCCGGCCGGATTTGTCCACCAGAAGGTATTCTTCCGAAGTGACGGCTTTTGACCGCTGTTGGGCCAGGGCCGACTCGCTTCCGAAGACGCGCTCGGAGACGATCCCCCCGACCAGCCCGGCCAGCATCGCGAGCACCAGCATCGTTCCGTAGTCTTTCCGACTCATCGCCTGCCTCCTGTTGTCCGATCGCCTCGAGACTCCTTTGTACCATGTTGGGCCTTGCGATGCATCCCTTGTGCTGTTTCCCTCCTTTGCAGTATCATCGGACCCTCGTGAGACCGGCCGGACAGGACGCATGGCGACGAAGGAGGGTATTGATGCAACGACGGCAAGAGCGGCAAGGATGGATGAAGGTCAAGGTCGGACTGTGCGCAGTGCTGTTCGGCGGCGTGATGCTGGGGTCCGCCGGGGCGGCCGAGGAGGTGTCGCTGGACTTGGCCGCGCGATACATCCTGGAGACCGTCAAGGCTTTCCGCACGGCCTATGTCCTCAACGTGGTCGAGCACGTCCGTGAACTCGGCGTCAAACCCGATGAAGAATGGATCAAGGATGCCCATAAGATTCCCCTCCCGGCTCAATTCGTCAAGGCCGCCGGCGCCGATGTCAGTTCCTTCGAGATCGGCATCATCGGCCTCACGCCGGTCTACAAGAGCAACCTGCCCAAGACCCAGGCCGAAACCGACGCCCTCATGCGGCTGGCCTCCGATCCCCAGCAAAAGATCATCACCTTTGTGGACGGCAAGCAGTTTAAGGGCCTGTCGGCGGACATGGCCATCGTGCAGTCCTGCGTGGACTGCCATAACGCCCATCCGACGAGTCCCTGGAGGAATTTCAAAAAAGGCGATCTCATGGGTGCGATCGTCGTTCGAATGAACCGGCAGCCCAAGTGACGTTTCCACGATCCCCCTCACTCAAGCGAGGTTTCTTCCGATGACGACGCAGCCGTTCCCGCGCAGCCCCAACGTCCTCCTCGGCGGCCTGGCGCATCTCGCGCGCATGGTCGATAAGGTGCGCATGCGACAGGCCGGGCAGATTCAGGATTACAACTACCTGACCCAGGGATTCGACAGGTATCTGCTCGATTTCCTCCAGCTCGCAGCCGAAGCTTTCGAGCAACGCGTGGTCCAGGGGGGGACGGATGAGGAGGTCCTTCAGTGGGTGCGGACCCATGGCCGGGCGCTGTCGCCTCATGAGGTCGCGCAGTGGAACGAACGTATTCTGGCCAGCGGCCCCAAGGATGAGGCCACCCGTCAGCGTTTTCAAGCCAGGCTCGCCGAGGTGGCTGCCGCGCGAGGCGTTCCTGTCGAGTCCCTTCCTCCCGTGACGACATGGGTGGAAGTCATCGAATTGGACGAGGGGCGGCTGTAACAGGGCCGCACACCTCCCGCTGTCTCGGCCCGCTTCTCAACCGTTCGGCTTCGCGCCGGCTGCGCAATGTCCACAGGCCGCTTCTCGATCAATAACCCGATTGTCGGTCAACGGAGGACACGATGTCGATACGGCTGATGGTGTTGCTGACCCTCATGTTCCTGGCTTGTCCCTGGCAGGACGCCGAGGCCGAGACGCTGCGCAAGATTTTCAAGCAGGTGGATGGCTCGGTGCTCGTGATCCAAACCAACCATCGGGATGTCGTCGCCGGCCCGGAGAAAACCCTCACCAGCCTGCCGGGCCTGGGGTCCGGGGTGCTGATCTCTGCGGACGGCAAGGTGATGACCGCGGCGCACCTGGTCCAGACGGCCGATGACATCATGGTTCAGTTCGGAAACGGGGAACTGGTGAAGGCCAAGGTCGTCTCCTCCGATCCCTCGGCCGATGTGGCGCTGCTCCAACTGGAGAAAGTGCCTCCACAGAGTAAAGTGGCGCAGTTCGGCGATTCGGACGCGGTGGAAGTCGGGGACGAAATTTTCGTCGTGGGGGCGCCGCTGGGTCTTGGCCACACGTTGACCGTCGGCCACATCAGCGCCCGTCACAAGCCCAATACGATGTACGGGGGCACGTCGCGCGCCGAGTTCTTCCAGACCGATGCGGCGATCAATGAGGGCAACTCCGGCGGCCCCATGTTCAATATGAAGGGCGAGGTCATCGGCATCGTCAGCCATATCATTTCCAAATCGGGCGGTTTCGAGGGGCTGGGGTTCGTCGTCACGTCCACCATGGCCCGGCGGCTGCTGCTGGAAAGAAATCCCTATTGGAGCGGTGTGGATGGCTACCTGCTCACCGGAAACCTGGCCAAGGCGTTCAACCTGCCGCAGTCGGCCGGGATGCTGATTCAGCGGATCTCCACCAAGTCTTCCGCCGCCAAGCTGGGCCTTCGTCCCGGCACCATCATGGCGGTCCTCGACGGCCACCCGGTGCTTGTGGGCGGCGACATCGTTCTTGAGGTTCAAGGGATCCAGATCGTGCCGGACGGCGCCAGCTACTCGGTGATCCGGGATCGGATGACCCAGCTCAAGTCGGGCGATGAGATCAAGCTGGTGGTGCTGCGGGGCGGCGAACGGAGCGTGTTGACGACGCTGGTCCCCTGAATCTGCGCCGCGCTCTTGTCGCCGGGGTCTACTCGTCTGCTCCCAGGCCCAGTAACGTCGCGAGGGCGGGGACTGTGGAGGGAAAGGGAGGCTGCAGGCGGACGCAGTCGATCCCGGCCGCTTGGAGCGCGGCGTCGAGCAAGCGTTGACGCGCCAGGCTTGGGCCGGGAGGCGCTGACGGATCGTCCAGTTCGACGACCTTGGCCGCCGTCAACGTGCCCGGATGCACCAACACGAAATCCACCCGCTTCAACGCAATGCTGCGCAAGAACGTCAGGCGTCCCTCGCGGGAGGCCGCCTTGATGTCGAAGAGGCGCCACAGAGGCACTTGCGCGAACACCAGGTAGTGATCCTGTACGGCCAGACGCAGCAAGTTGTAGAGGGACCCCTCCGCCTCGGTCAGGAGGGGCTGGGTCTGGAGCGACACATCGGCCGGGATGGGGGAGGCCAGGGCGTCCTGCTTGGATGGCCTCTTCTCGAACCACGTTTTGCCGGCCCAGATCATCAAGATCAAGCCCAACGCGGCCATCAGCAACAGGCTCACCGGCTCCTCCTGGGGCCCTGCAGGCGGGTCAGTCCCAGCCGGTCTTGCCAGCCTGGTCCGCCCGGCACGATGGTTCCCAGGACGACCGGATGTGCGGCGCCTGTGGCCGCCGGAACATTGGCGCATTCGCCCTGGATCGTCTGATAGGCCAGCGCCGCAAAGGCCACCGCTTCGAAGGCCTTGCTCTCCCAACCCGCCTCATCGAAGGTTCGGACCGGGATGGGGGAAAAGACCGCCGCCAGGTCCGCCATGAGGGTGCGGTTGCGGACGCCGCCTCCTCCGACGAGCACTTCGTCCACGGCTCCCGGCAGCCATCGTCGCGCGCCGCCTAGCACCATGGCGGTGAGCAAGGAGGCCGTCGCCAGCATGTCTTCCGGCGTGAGATGCCGCCGTCTTGCGGCGCTGTGCAGGCGCGTCAGAAAGCTTTTGCCGAATTCCTCCCGGCCGGTGGATTTGGGCGGCCGTTGGCGGAAGAAGGGATGGGTCAGCAGGGTCGCCAGCAATGCGGAATCGACGGTTCCCTTCGCGGCGAGCTTCCCGCCCCGGTCCATC
>VGXD01000022.1 GCA_016873525.1 Nitrospira sp.
TTCCACGACGTTCTGCGTGGCGATGCCGGCGTGGTCGGTGCCGGGCATCCAGAGGGTGTTGCGGCCCTGCATGCGCCGCCAGCGGACCAGGATGTCCTGCAAGGAGTTGTTCAGCGCGTGGCCGACGTGGAGGGAGCCGGTGATGTTGGGCGGAGGGATGACGACGGTGTAGGACGGGTTCGGCTGCTGCGAAGAGGCGTGGAAATAGCCCCGGTCGATCCAGAACCGGTACCACCGTTCTTCGACCTGCTTGGGGTCATAGGTTTTCTCGAGTTGTCGGAGCGCCATGTTCGATCAATCGCCTTGCGCGCCTTGCGCCTTGGGATGGGGCGCATCTTAACACGCGGCCCAGGGGCCAGCAAGGCGTTCGGGATAGGGGAGGAGACGGCAGGCAAGATCGGCGCGTTGCTTGTGCATGGGACGCGAGATATGCTATACAGGCACGCGAAGCGGCTCTACATAAAAGGAGATGAATCAGCATGGCGCGTGGACGCGAAAAAGATCGGAAGACCCGCAAGAAGCATCGGAAGAACGTCGCGCGCGTGAAAGCGCTGGCCAAGAGCCGGCGCACGAAGCGACCCAAGAAGTAGTCGCGGTTCATTTTTTACGCAGGATCGGCAGCGGCCTATTCGGTGGCCTCAATCGGATTCTCCCCTCGGCGCCCCCCTCTCTTCCTTGTGCTCCATCTTTGCGTCAACGATGCACCGGTCGGCAGGCAGCAGTCGGTGGGCTGAAGCGGAAGCCCGATCACTGACCCCTGGGGGCTAGTTCAAATGAGCCGTGTGACGGTTGTCTTTTTCGATGCAGCCGGGACCCTGTTCCATGTGAAGGGGTCTGTGGCGGAGGTCTATCTCGCCTATGCGGAACCCTATGGAGTCCGCCGGACCCCCGAGCTGCTCGAAGCGGTCAGCGCGGCGTTCCGGCGAGCCTTCCGCGACTCCCCCCCGCCGATCTTTGCCGCCACGGAACCGGCCGACATCAAACGCTGCGAGCGGCTGTGGTGGTTCGACATCGTCCACACGGTGTTCTACCGGGTCGGCATGTTTGAGGGGTTCGACGAGTACTTCGACACCGTCTTCCGGGCCTTTGCCGATCCGCAGCAGTGGGTGTTGTGTCCGGATACGCTGGGCGCCCTCACGGCCTTGAAGGAGGGCGGCTACGAACTGGGCATCATCTCGAATTTCGATACCAGGCTCTTCCCTTTGTTGCGGGGCCTCGGCATCGAGGGGCTCTTCGATACGGTGACGATCTCGACCTTGGCAAAGGCGGTCAAGCCGGCTTCGCAAATTTTTCGTCTGGCCCTGGATAAACATGCCGTCGATCCGGAAGACGCCCTCCACGTCGGAGACAGCGTCAGGGACGATGTGGAAGGCGCTCGCCAGGCCGGCCTCATCGGCGTCCTGATCGATCGCGGACAGGCGCACGACCGAATCGTGCCGGACGCGACGCCCAGGATCAACACCCTCGACGAACTTCCTCGCTTGCTGGCGACCCTGTAACGAGCCGGCCGTGCCGCCGCATTTCGCGTGTCGCGGGATGCACACGTTCCCCACAATCGCTCGATAGGTCCTGCCTGGTTGACGGCGATCTGCCGGTTATTTCCCGTTGCCGTCCGCTGTGTCCCGTTGAAAAGAGTTCCCGTCAGGACGGCCTCACGTAACCGCTAGAAATGACCGATAGAGAGGCCTGGGTACAAGGGGTGGACCGGCTGCCTGTGGATTCCTCTTTATGGAGGCCCGGCTAGGCGATCCTCCCGGTCTATTTGACTAGGTGCATGGACCATGATGGGTGGCAAGGTCTCGATGGGGGAAGAGCGGCGGCGCGTCTTGTTGAATCCGCGTCATTCCTCCCTGAACGGTACTGCGCAGACGGAGAAGGCCGTTCCGTCGAACGGGACGCAGCCTGCGCCGGAGCCGGCCTGGGCCTCCTGGCCGGACGACAAGCTGCTGGAGATGAAGCTCTGCGATCTGCAGGTGGGCATCGAAGGAAGTCCGGTTGAAACGCAGATTCGGCAGCTCTATGGAGAACTGGAGGCGCAGCGGATCGTCTTTCGGCCGCATTTTTGGCTGTCGGACGAATGGTTCAGCCCCGATGGGATTCCCGGGGTGGCCATTCCGTTTTACATGGTCCACGAACGTTTGGCCCGGCTCGAACTCAGGCAGATGTTCGAAGTCGAGGGCGGGACGCCGGAGTGGTGCATGCGCATCCTCCGCCACGAAACGGGCCATGCCATCGAGAATGCCTATCATCTGCGGCGTCGCCGGAGCCGGCAACGGTTGTTCGGCCGGTCCTCCCAATCCTATCCCGACTATTACACGCCCAAGCCCTACAGCAAGAGCTTCGTGTTGCACCTGGACATGTGGTATGCGCAGAGCCATCCGGATGAGGACTTTGCCGAAACCTTCGCCGTGTGGCTGACGCCGGGCTCCATGTGGCGGGAGCGCTATGCCGGCTGGCCCGCGATCAAAAAACTTCAGTACGTGGACCATCTGATGAAGGACATTGCCGGGACGCCGCCGCCGGTCACCTCGACGCAGTGCCTCGACCCGCTCGCGCAACTGCACAAGAGCCTCCGGACGCATTACGAGGACAAGCGGCGGCACTATGGGTTGAACCACCCCCATTTTTACGACCGGGACTTGAGGCGCTTGTTTTCCGACGCGCCGGAATTCGCGTCGCACAAGACGGCGGCGAGTTTTCTGGCCCGTCACAGAAAAGAGGTTCGTCGCAAGGTGGCGGAGTGGACGGGGGAGTACCAGTACACGATCGACCAGGTGTTGGAAAAGATGATCGCGCGCTGCCGCGAACTCAATTTGCGATTGGCGGTGCCGGAGGAGCAGGCCGGGCTGGACTTCACCGTGCTTCTGACGGTGCAAACGATGAACTTCCTCCACAGCGGCCGTCACCGGGTGGCGTTATAACCATGAAGAAACTGCGCGTCCTTGCCCTCATGCACGAAGACCTGATCCCTCCCGACGATCCCGGCGGAGTCGATCTGGACCACGCCGAGTGGAAGACGGAGTATGACGTGGTGTCCACGCTCCGGGGGATGGGGCACGAGGTGCAGCCGCTCGGTGTGCGCGACGACCTGCGGGCGATCGGCAACGCCATCGAGGGGACCAAACCGCACATTGCCTTCAACCTTCTGGAAGAATTCGACGGGATGGCGATCTACGACCACAACGTCGTTTCCTATCTCGAATTGATGCGGATGCCCTATACGGGCTGCGATCCGCGCGGGCTGATGCTGGCGCACGACAAGAGCCTGTCCAAGAAAATCCTTTCCTACCACAAGATCCCCACGCCGGACTTTGCGGAGTTTCCCATCGGGCGGGCCGTCGAGCGGCCGAAGGACTTGCCCTTCCCCTTGATCGTGAAGTCGGTCTCGGAAGACGCCTCGCTGGGCATCTCGCAAGCCTCGATCGTCGAGGACGACGACGCGCTTCGCGAGCGGGTCACCTTCATCCACGAGAAGATCGGGACCGGCGCCTTGGTCGAGCAGTATGTCGAGGGGCGCGAACTCTACGTGGGGGTCTTGGGCAACCGGCATTTGCAAGTGTTGCCGGTTTGGGAACTGGTGATGAACAAGATGCCGGACGAGGCCTGGCGGATTGCGACCGAACGGGTCAAGTGGAGCCCGAAATACCAGGAGAAGTATGGGATCACATCAGACGAGGCCAAGGGGCTACCCAAGGGGATGGCCGAGAAAATCCAGTACCTGGCGAAGTGCGTCTACCGGGCGCTCGGGTTGCAGGGCTATGCCCGCATCGATTTCCGGCTCGACCCCAAGGGACAAATCTACGTCTTGGAAGCCAACCCCAACCCGCAGATTGCCGACGGCGAGGACTTCGCCGAATCCGCCGAACGGGCGGATCTGTCGTACGGCGCGCTGTTGCAACGCATCCTCAGCATCGGCTTGAATCGGCAGACCCCTCGGCACGGATAGCGGGTTGTTGGCGGCCGCTCCTTCTAGCAGGACGTTGAAAAAAACCTCCAGCTTCGTTCTCGCTCGCTGCGGCCTTGCCGGGCGGTCTTTTTGACCATCCTGGAGGGGACTGGTCCCGTCTGTGATCTCCTGCAGGTCGGTCTTCCCAGGCGCCAAAAGGGTTTTTCAACAGCCTGCTAGAGCAACTGCGGGATGAGCTGGCCGGCCCTTCCCCGAATCGCGACATCCACCAACTGCGACTGTGGCGTGGGGTCCAGGTTCAGTTCGGCTACGAAGGCTCCGGCGGCCTTGGCGATCGGCGCGAAGGACGCGGCCGGATAGACCGCGCCGGAGGTGCCGACGATCAGCAAGACCTCGCATGACGCCAGGGCGCCCATGCACTGATCCAGCCTCTTCTCATCCAAGGTCTCGCCGAACCAGACGATGTGCGGCCGTAGCAACCCTCGGCAGGACCGGCAGGAGGGGAGCAGGACCATCGGCACGTCACGGTTTTCTTCGACCGCCCCGCAGGCGGTGCACCGCACCATCCAAATGTTGCCGTGGAGTTCCAGCAGCTTCCGGGACCCTGCCGCCCGGTGCAAGCCGTCCACGTTCTGCGTGATCAGGAGAAACCGCTCGTGTCGGGTTTCCATCTCGGCGAGGGCCAGGTGGCCGGGGGTGGGGTGTTTGGTTGCGATCACTTCGCGGCGCCAGTTGTACCATTCCCAGACGAGGCGGGGATCGCGCGCAAAGGCTTCCGGCGTGGCCAGGTCCTCGGCTCTGAAATTCCGCCAGAGGCCGTCCGTGCCCCGGAAGGTCGGGACTCCGCTGTCGGCCGAAATGCCGGCGCCGGTCAGCACGGCCACGGAACGGGCTTGCGCCAGCCGGTTCTTAACTGAATGGATGGCCTCGGCTTGATCCATAGGCGGTGATGATCGAACAGTCCATCAAGTCGGAAAGTCCGTCAAGTCCGGCAAGTTGTCCAGTCGTGGTCTTGCCGCAATGACTGTGCAGACTTTCCGACTCGACAGGCCGACGCGCCGATTATACTCCACTTTTTTCGGTCCAGGACGGCGTGGTATAGTACCGGCGGTTTTCAGCCGTCAGCTTCGGGCAAAAGCAGATTGCAGAAAGCTGAGAGCTGCAGGCTGATAGCTGATAGCGCTGTTCAGAGGTTCTTCATGCGAAACGTCATGATCGTCGGGGCCGGGGCGGTCGGGGGATTTTTCGGGGCGCACCTGGCCAAGGCCAACCCCAACGTCAGTTTCTTGCTGCGGCCGAGGACCTGCCATGCCGTGCAGGAGCGGGGCCTGACCATCAGGAGCGCCGCCGGGACTTTCACGGTGCGCCCCAGGGCTTCGTCCAATCCCTGCGACCTGCCCAAACCCGATCTGATCGTCCTCTCCGTCAAAGTCTACGACTTGGACGAGGTGTTGGCCCAAATCGAGCCGATCATGACGGAGCAGACCGTCCTCCTGACTTTGCAGAACGGCGTGGACGTCGAGGACCGGCTCCTGGCCCGTTTCAAGCGCGATTGCGTGGTGGGGGGCGTCGCCTACATCTATTCCAAGATCGCCGAGCCCGGCGTCATCGAGCATTACAAGCGCGGGTCGGTCGCGATCGGAGAGTTGATGGGGCACAAGAGCCCGCGTGTGTTGCAGATCGCGGACTTGTTCAAGCAGGCGGGGCTTCCCTGCCAGTTGTCCGAGGACATTCGCCGGAGCAAGTGGGAGAAGATGTGCTGGAACTGCGTCTTCAACCCCCTCACGGTCATCATCAATGACCGGGTGGCCAAGGCGCTGGACCATCCCGAGATGCTGGGCGTGATCCATCAGATCGTCGCCGAAGTCTCGGCGGTCTCGGCAGGGTGCAAGGTGCCGCTGGCCTCCGACATGGCCGACAAGGTGGTGCGGTGGTCCCAGGAGATTCGCGATATCCATACGTCCATGTACGACGATTGGAAGGCCGGCCGCCCGACGGAGATCGAGTCCCTCAATGGCTATGTGGCCGCGCGGGGGAAGGCATTGGGCATCCCGACCCCGCTCAACGACGCCTTGACGGCCCTGATCAAGACCATCACGGAGAAAGAACCGGTCGGGCCCGGGGTCGTGAGGATCGACGGAGCGGTGATCCAGCCTGTCCTGCTGAACCGGGACGCGCTGGCCAAGTTGCCGGCCGAGCATCAGGTGCCGGACGTGGGCGTTCCGTCGCCGGGCACGAAGGGGAGGGGCGTTCGCGTGAAGGGCCTGCTGGAAGTGCCGGCCCTGGCCATCGGCGCCGACCACGTTACCTTCCACTCGCAGGACGGCCGGTATGCGGCGAGCCTGACCTTGAAACAGGCGATGGACTACGGCATTCTCATCTATCAACTCGACGGGGCGTCGCTGCCCGAACAGAACGGCGGCCCCTTCCGCTTGATCGCGCCGGGCCTCGGCGATCTCTGCGCCAACGTGAAGGGTGTGGCGCGCATCGAGCTGACGATCGGCCCAGGCCAGGACACGCGCCCCTCGATCAAGACCTGCTAGACCGGGCGTCCCTCGCCGATCACCGTGCAATGACCTGGATGGCGCGCCACCGTTCGGAGCGGTAGCGCCAGACGAGCAGCCCCATCCGCACCAACCAGTCCGCCGCCATGGCGCCCCAGATAAAGATCAGGTCCAGATGCAACCACAAGGCGCCGATGGCGGCGATCGGTAGCCGGAGGCCCCACATGCCCACGACGGTGGCCACCATAATGTAGCGGGTGTCGCCGGCTCCGCGCAGCGAGCCGGCCAGCACCATGGTCAGGGCCAGGGGGATTTGCAGGAGGGCGACGATCTTCAGGTAGAGCGTGCCCAAGTCGATCACCGTCTGGTCGGCGGTGAAGGCGCGGAGCAGCGCGTAGGGGAAGAAAAAGAAGATCACGCCCATCGCGGCCATGGTGATGGCGGCCAGCCGGTTGGCTTCCCAGTTTTCCAGCTTGGCGCGGGTGTATTTTCCGGCGCCGATGCTTTGGCCGACCATCGTCGCGGCGGCGATGGCAAAGCCGTAGCCGGGCAGGAAGGAGAAGGCCTCGATGGCCAGCCCGACTTGATGCGCGGCATAGGCGGCCGTGCCGTAGAGGAGCACGAGTTTGCTGTAGGCCAGCACGCCGATCTGCTGGGCCATCCGTTCGCCGAAGACCGGCGCGCCCACATCCCAGCCGGCGCGAAGCAGGTCCCCGCGCAGCCGGCTCGGCCAGGCCAGCAGGGGCCGGCAGCGGATCAACAGAAAGACCACGCCGGCGCCCTCCGCGATCCCCACCGCCACGGCGGCGCCGGAGACGCCGAGGTTGGGGAATCCCCACCGCCCGTAGATCAAGGGATAGGCCAGCAACACGTGGACGATGTTCACCCCGACCATGCAGTACAGGGGTGTGCGGGTGTCCCCGGTCCCGTGCAGGATGCCGGAGAGAATCTGAATCAGCAGGGTGAAGGGGATGACCAGGAAAATGATCTCGACGTAGGGAATGGCCAGGGCAATCACCTCCGGGCTTGCGCCGAGCACCTGCATCACGGAGGGGGCGAAGGTCAGGCCGAGTCCCATGAGGACCAGCGAAGCCAGGACGGCCAGGCCGAGCACATGGGCCGCGGCCTCGCGGCCGTCGCCGAGCCGTCTGGCTCCCCAGAGTTGCGCGATGACGACGGTGGCGCCGACCGAAAGCCCGGCTCCGACGGGGAGGAGGAAGAAGGCCAGCAATTGGCCGATCCCCACGGCGGCGATCGGCGACGCGCCCAAGCCCCCGACCAAGAAAATGTCCAGGATGCCTTCGGCTCGTTGCAGCAGACTGCTGATCGTGACGGGCAGCGCCAGGGTCATGACGGCCCGGCGAATCTGGGCGATTCCTGAATTCATCGACTCCGCTGTGTGGCTGGTGGTACGGGTGAAAAAACCATCCTAACAGAAAGTGGTCGAAGTGCGGCACCACGGTTTAATTTTGAGGCCGACGAGGCGGGCCGATGCGTCGTTGACAAGGGCCTGGTCGATGGGTCAGTCTCTGTCCATGGATATTGTCTCAGTGCGACCCACGCCACGTGCGCCAGGTTCCTATCGTCTGTCGAAGTCCAAGTTTCTGTCCGGCCTGCAATGCCACAAACGGTTGTATCTGGAAATCCACCAGCGCGAACTGGCCGCTGAACCGGACGAGCAGACGCAAGCCATCCTGGACATGGGCACGGCGGTCGGGGAGGAGGCCAGATGCCTGTTCCCCGGCGGGGTGCTGGTGGAGGCGGATCATCGCCACCCAACGGAGGCCTTGCGGCGGACCGCGGAGTTGCTCGGCGATCCCTCGGTGCCGGCCATCTTTGAAGGGGCCTTCGAGTTCGAGGAGGTCCTCGTCCGCGTGGATATCCTGGAGCGGGTCCCTCGTGGAGCAGCCGGGCCGGGAGCAACCCCTGATGCGTGGCGATTGATCGAGGTGAAGTCTTCCACGAGGGTGAAGGACATTCATCTGGAGGATTTGGCCGTCCAGTCCCACGTGTTGGCCGGCGCCGGGATCCTGCTGGCCGGAACCTGGCTCATGCACATCAACAATCAGTATGTCTATCCGGGCGGCGAGATCGACCTGGGACAACTCCTGGCCCTGGTGGATTTGGGGGAACCGGTGGCCGCTCGGATCGGCGAGGTGCCGGCGAGGCTGGCGGAGATGAAGGCCATGCTGGCGCAGCCGCATCCTCCGGCGATCGAGCCGGACAGCCATTGCCACAGTCCCTATGACTGTCCGTTTTGGGAACACTGTACCAAGGACAAGCCGGAACGCTGGATCTATCATCTGCCGGGCGGGGAGCGAACGTACAAGCAGCTTGCGGCACGGGGCATTCAGACCATCGACGAGATTCCGCCGGACTTCAAACTGTCGATCCTTCAACGGCGGGTCAAGGACGATCGAGAATGGGTCGGCGTCCAGCTGCGTGCTGCGCTCGATTCGGTGCGGTATCCCGTCCATCATCTGGATTTCGAAACCTTCATGCCGGCCATCCCGAAATTTCCCATGACGCGGCCCTACCAGACGATTCCCACGCAGTGGTCCAACCATATCGAGACCGAGCCGGGAGAGGTGCGACACGAGGAGTACCTCTGCCTGGAGGCCAGGGACCCGAGGGAAGAATTGGCTGTGACCTTGTTGGAATCGTTGGGGCGAGAGGGCAGCATCTGCGTCTATTCCTCCTACGAGCGGTCGGTTCTGAAAAGCCTGGCCGAGACCCTGCCGTCGCTCAAGCCGGAGCTGGAGCTGGCGATCGCCAGGCTGTGGGACTTGCTCCCCGTCATTCAAGCGCACTATTACCATCCGCAGTTCGGGAGTTCCTTTTCGATCAAGTCCGTCTTGCCGGCGCTGGTCCCGTCGCTGGACTATGGCGACCTGGAGATTCAAGAGGGGAGCCTGGCGGCCCAACACTATTATCGGATGGTGTTTGAGGCGACCGACTGGGTCGAAAAAGAGCGACTGCGAGAAGCGCTGCTCAAGTATTGCCAGAGGGATACCCTGGCCATGGTGGAGCTGCGCAGGGCTCTGCTGAGCCGGACCTCGATTCCATCGCAATGAAGCGAGCCATGTCAACGTCGGACTGTAAAGCCTGTGCCGGGACCTGGCCTCCCGCCGATCACCGGATCGCCGATTGCGGTCTGGCGGTCGCCTATCTATTTGAGGATCAGTTTTTTTCCGGCTGGACGGTGCTGGTGCTCAAGCGCCATGCCAGGGAACTCTTCGACTTGACCAAGGGAGAGCGCAGTCAGGTGATCGAGGAAGTGGCGGAAGTCGCCAGAGCCTTGTCCGAGGTCTTTCAGCCGGTGAAGATCAACTACGGCTCATTGGGAAATCAACTGCCTCACATGCACTGGCACGTGATTCCGAGACTGGCCGGCGATCCCGCGCCGATGGAGGCGCCCTGGGGCGTGAAGCATGAGCCGGTGCGGTTGGCGGAAGGAGAATTGCGTGAAACGATCGCGCGGATCCAGGCGAAGCTGAAAAGGTGAAGGGGGGCCTGCTTGGATTCCACGGTCTACAGTCTAAAAAGTCGAAAAGTCTGAAAGTTAAAAATCGGCGACTTTCAATTTTTGGACTTTACAGACTTGCTGACTGTCTTTGTGGCGGAGAGGGTGGGATTCGAACCCACGGTCCAGTTGCCCAGACAGCAGTTTTCGAGACTGCCCGATTCGGCCACTCTCGCACCTCTCCACTTCAAAAACGTGACGGGTGACGAGTGAAACGTGACGCGAAGAATATCGAACTGTGACTATGGCCTAAGCCGTACTCATCACACGTCACGCGTCACTTGTCACGCTGTTAAAATCCGGCCCGCTCGCCGACGCCGTCGCGCAGACCTCGGAAAAACGACCGGATGAGGTCCTGGCTCTCTTGCTCCAGGACTCCGCCCAGGACATGGACCCGATGATTGAGACGGCGTTCGTCCGGGAGGTTGAACACCGAGCCGCAGGCCCCGGCCTTGGGGTCCTTGGCGCCGAATACGAGCCGGGTGATGCGGGACTGGATGACGGCGCCGGCGCACATCGAACAGGGTTCCAGCGTGACGTAGAGGGTCGTGCCGGTCAGTCGCCAGGTCCCCAGTCTGGTGGCGGCTTCTCGAATGGCGATGACCTCGGCATGGGCGGTCGGGTCCTGCCACACTTCCCTGAAATTGTGGACCTGCGACAACACCTGGCCGTCCATGACCAGCACGGCCCCGATCGGAACTTCTCCGAGGGCCGGCGCAAGCCTGGCCGTCTCCAGCGCCATCTGCATGTACTCAAGGTCTTTGTCGTCGATGAACGTCATCTCGCTCTCATCACCGGTCACGCATCACGCGGTACGCTTTACGGTCAAGCGGGCGCATCTTACCACAGCCGTTATGTAGGGAGAAGGCCCGTGACGTGTTTTTGCTTGCGCCGCCGAGGCGTTCAGCTTACCGGGCGGAGGAGGGCTTGTGGCGGACCCACTCGAACTCGTACCGCAGTTGGAGAGCTGTGTAGCGCTGGATGAGCCCATCCCGATCCAAGGGCATGTCTTCCTCGTGGTAGAGGCTCAACTCCGCTTCCCCCCATCGGAGGGCCAGGCCGAGAATCCAGTCCAATTCAGACGGCCGCACCGGATTGCCGGCGGAGCGGTCCGTGAACCAGTTCGTGTCGCCGAACAGCACCACGCGGTTGCGGTACAGGTCGAGGTTGGCATGGGCGACGTAGCGGAACAGCGCCCGTCCGGTGTTGTCCGGCCGCGCGAAGTAGTCCCGGTTATAGAACAGCCAGCCGGGACCGAGGTAGGCGGTCAGGTTCTGGTTTGGGAAGAGCGTCCGCCACCAACTCCATTCTTTGGCCTGCGTCATGCTGTAGGTGATCAGCGTGTCGCCATATTTTTGTTGCAGGCCGCTGCGGTCCAGCGGGGCATCCCGTTCGTACTGGAGCCGCCAGCCCCAGTTGTTCCATGACCCGGTGAAGGCATAGGTCATGTCCCATTCGCTGAGCTTGACCCAGCCGGTGCGGCGGTCTGAAAAGAAATTCTGGTCGGTGTAGAACTGCAGATATTCTTTGTAGAGGTTGGTTTCCAGGTGGACCATGTGGCGCAGCCCCACCAGGCCGGTGTTGTCCGGGCGGGCGGCGAAGGTGGGGTTGTCCAGGAAGGCCCCGGTCAAGAGGTAGCCCTTCACCCAGTGTGCTTCGTGTTCATGCTCGATTTCTGAAATGGCGGCGCCTTCCTCGCCGACATCCCCGATGGGGGGAAGCGGCCGCCCATATTTCTCCAGCGCCTGGGCCTGGGCTGGGCAGAGCAAGACCCAGGCGAGCAGGCCTGCCATCCAGAACCATCCCGATCTGTTGCCGGCCGCTTGGCCGGTCACGTGGTTGACCCGCACGGTGGTGTCCATCTTTCTGTCGGCGCGGCAGTGGCTGTGCGCGGTGACGCTCGGTCGGCAGGGTCGTCGGGTTTTTGTAACCGTGTTGGGTGGAACTGTCAAGAGAATCGCGCGATCGAAGACGATCGAAGAAGAGGAGTCAGCGAGGACCGGTCAGGTACACGTCGCCGGTCGGCTGGGACTTGCCGCCGTCTGGTTCCAGGCTGACGGACAGTTTGGCGAGGCGGGGGGGATCGGGAAAGTTTTTGATGGCCAGCAGGCCCCTGCGGCCGATGTCCGTGCCGAAGGCGCCGAGACTGACCGGGGCGCTCTCGCTCTTCGGTTGCGAGGGGAAGGTCACCATGCCCCAGAGCTGGTAAATCTTGCCTGCCGGCGGCGGCGGCAGGTTGAAGGCGTAGAGGACCGCTTTCTTGCTCTCGGCATCGTAGAGGAGCGTGGCGCCGGCGGACTTGGCCCGCTCCGATCCGGTCAGCGAGAAGAGGGTGATGCGCGGGGCGTGGAGGAGCGCGAGCAACTCGTCATGTTGGGCTAGGGCGCGACGCAGGATGGTCGAACTCTGATCGCGAAGCGCCAGTTGCGCGCGCAACTGTTCCTGTTCGGCTTCGCGGGTCGCCAGCGCCTCCCGCAACTGCTTCAGGATGCCGATTTTGTCGGTGACCTCGTCGCGCAACTTGGACAGCATTCGTTCTTGGCCCGCCACCTGCTGTTGCAGCGCCGTGATGCGCGCGTGTTCGGCGTGCAGGGCCGTTTCCACCTGTTGGCGCTGCGCGGCTTCGCCCTGGACCTGCGTGCGGACGGAGAAGGCGTACCAGAGGGTTCCGGCCAGCAACAGCAGCGAGACGAGGGCGACGGCGGGATAGGGAATCCATGACGGCGGGGGCGGGATGATGTGTTGAAGCCAGGGGCCGGGTTGCAAGCGCGGGAGTGCGGCGGTTTTGTGAGCGGCCGGGTTGGGGGTGGCCGGGTGAAGCGCGGCCATCAGCTCGGTTTTGAACTCTGGGGGAAGGGCCTGGGGGGGGAGGGCGTAGGGCAGCAAGCCGACGGTTGCGCGATAGTCTTTCAGCGTGAGGGGACAGATGGAACAGCCGGAGAGCAGATGCGTTTCCAGGGTCTGGCGTTCCTGGCGGTCGAGGGCGCCGACGGCGTAGAGCGGGATGGTTTCTTGGAGCTGCTCGTGGTTCATGGCTAGGGCTGGCCCCAGCAGGGACGCAGGGCGGTCTTGAGCTGGCTCAAGCCGAGCGAGATCTGTGTCCTAACCGTCCCGACCGGCTCGTTCAATCTGGTGGCGATGTCCTGATAGGGCAGTCCTTCGTAGTAGGCCAGTTCCAGCACTTGCCGTTGGACTTCCGGCAGGGCTTCCACCGACCGTTTCACCAGGGCCAGCCGTTCCTGGTCTGCGGCCATCTCCAAGGAGTCGGATGGCTGGTCCGGCGAGGCTGGCGTTTCCCGGTGGGCAAGGCCGCCGCTAGGGTCCTGCCCCCTGGCGGCGAGCGAGGGGAGTCGGGCGAGGGCGCGGCTTCGCGTCAAGGAGACCAGCCAGGCAATCGGGGTGCCTCGGCCGATGTCGTAGCGGGCGACTTTCTTCCAAATTTCCAAATAGAGTTCGTGCAGCAGGGCCGCGGCCTCGTCGCGGTCTCCCAGGATGCGCAGGGCGAGCGTGAACAGGAGCGTGCTCGTTTGATCGTAGAGTTGGCTGAAGGCATGCTGATCGCCCTTGGCGATGGCGGCGATCAAAAGGGGATCGATGGTGGGGGCGGTTTGTCGGAGTGATGAGTCCATGCGTTGTGCGAGGCCTGGTACCCCTTAGAGAGGCCGATCATAACACTCTGCGTCCGGGCAGGCAAAGAATGTGTCGAATATGTGTTGAGGTTTAACCGGGCGAGGGCAACAGGTCTGCCAGGATGCGGGCGGCCTCTGACGCCCCGGTCGGGGGAGGGGCCGGTGTTGGCGGCGGGGGAACTGCCTGGACGGCTTCGAGGGCCGTCTGCCACAGGCCGGTTTCGAAGTCTTCCCGCGAGAGCTCGATGCCGCGCCCATGGCGATGAAGGTATTCAACCAAGCTTGGCTCGTCGGCGAAGTTGTGGCGCCTGACGTAGACCGTGGGGATGTCCTGCGCCACGGCTTCGACGATCGTGTTGTATCCGGGCTTGGTGACGAGGATGTCGGTCGAAGCCAGGAGGACCGCGAAGGGCAAGGGGATGGCTGCGAGGGAGGAGATTCGCTTGCAGCCTTGCGGCACCGGGCCGCTGACGATAAAGCGGTACCCCGTCAGTTGGTCCAGACGCTCAACGGGTAGCGACTCCAGGGCGATCCCTCCCAAGCCAACCAAGACGACTCGTTCATCGGATGTGGCGCCAATGGCCTTCCTGAGTCCCGGCCTGTCCGCCGCGCCGGGCCTGGCAATGGGGCCGATCTCGATCGTCTTGGGGAAGGCGCGCATCGTGAGCCCAGGCGAAGGGCGGAGCATGAGGTTGGCTTGGCCGTAGGCTCGCCGGATGAGGGCGAGCGTTTCCATCTGGGTTGCGCGCTGGGTTGCACGCCGGCTGCCAGGCTGTTCCGGGGCGAGGTAGGGGGAGAGGACCAAGTCCCAGGACAGGTTGCAGAGGCCCACGGTCGGGACTTGCGCCCGTGCTCCGGCTTCGATGGCGAGGTGGGAGATGTCTGCAAGCAGGAGGGCCGGCGAA
>VGXD01000023.1 GCA_016873525.1 Nitrospira sp.
CTGCGAAAATAAATCTCTTGCCACGAGCGGGGGGAGAGTGAGGGTAAGAGAAGGGGGTGGCTCGCGCGACGCGCACGATGAAACCGTGCTCGTTCGATACGCGCAGTAAAGGGCATCCCGGCCAGCCTGAAATAAATCCTTATCCTCCGATTCCTTCCATTTCCGTCCGGCTTCAGGCAAGATTCGCGACATTCAGAGGAGGCCCGCCTGAGTCGGATTGCATCACTCGTTCTGAGCCGGTTCTGCCTCGGGGCGATCCTCTGCGTCGCATTGTTTCAGGGGGCGGCCGGCAAGGCCCTGGCCCTTGAGTCTTTAGCCGTCGCGGCCGCTGCGCCGAGCCCGACGGAAAGCGGCAGGGACGTCGGAGGGAAGCGAGTCGTTTCCCACACCCTCGGCATCACCTTCTCCGGCTATCTGGAAGGGTCCTACACGCAGAACTTCAGCAACCCTTCGAGCGGCATCAACCAACTGCGGATCTTCGACGTCAACGCCAATCAGTTCAGGCCCAACGTGGCCAAGTTCGTCCTGGAACGAGAAGCCAAGGTCGGAGGGGGCATCGAGGACCGTGTCGGGTTCCGCGTCAAGTTCAACGTTGGGAGGGACTCGAAATTCATCGGCGGCGCCAATCTGAGCAACTTGGCCGACTTCCAGGAATTCTACGTCCACTATGTGGCGCCGATCGGGAAGGGACTCGATCTCAAGGTGGGCCGCATCAACACGCTTATCGGGTACGAGGGGCTTGAGAGTCCGGACAATCCGAACTATTCTCGCTCCTGGCTGTTCGGGCTGGGGCAGCCCTTCACGACGTTCGGGGTGCGGGCCTCCTACGAGTTCAGCAAGTACGCGTCCTTCTCCATCGGCGGGATCAACTCGATTACGTCTGCCACCAGCGATGCGACGAACAAGCTCATGGTGGAGTCGGCGTTCAAGCTTCGTCCCACGGACAGAGTCACGCTCACGCTCTACGGGCTCTTCGGGCCCAGGAACGGGCAGACTCCCGGATCCGGCGGCAACCGGGTGCAGGGAGGCGGCACGCTCAACGTCCGACTGACGGAGAAAGCCGCCGTCGTGTTGGAGTCTTACTATGCGAATCAAACCAACAGCAGCGTGCTGAGTCGGACGAAAAATGCGCGATGGGATGGCGTGGCCGGCTATCTCATCTATGACGTGACGGAGCAATGGGGGCTTCGATTCCGAAGCGAACTCTTCGAGGATGCGGGAGGCTATGCGGCTTGCAACGGGACCGAATCGTTTCCGAAGGCCAATGTCTGCTTCGGGGCGACGCCGACGGCAACGGCCCCGGACATTGCGCAGACCCTCTGGGAGACCACCTACACGCTGCAATATAAGCCGATGTACTCGCTGATCACCCGCTTGGAGTTTCGGCAGGACCACTCCAATAAGAACGTCTTTCAATACGGGGCCGGTCCCGCCAACCACCAGGAGACTTTGTCGCTGGATGTGATCTATTTATTTTGACGTGGGGCGGCCTCCCCTTGTTGAGAGGAGCCGCAATCGTGTGGATTGGCGCGGGACGGGTTTGAATGTCGTTCGGCCTTATGCTAGGCTTCTGTCCCGTCGGCCTATTGTTGCGATTGCGTAAGAGTCAGCCGTGCGTTGGGTCCACATCATGGCAGGTGAGCGGGTGAGTCTATGCATTTGACGCCACGAGAGCAGGAAAAGCTTTTGATCTATGTTGCGGCCCAGTTGGCGAAGGATCGCAAGGGGCGGGGACTCAAGCTGAACTATCCGGAGGCAGTGGCCTACCTGACCGCTGCCGTTTTGGAGGGGATCAGGGATGGGCGGACCGTGTCGGACCTCATGAGCTATGGAGCCACCTTGCTCGCCAGAGATGAAGTGATGCCCGGGGTTCCTGAAATGCTGGCCGAGTTTCAGGTTGAGGGGACCTTTCCTGATGGGACGAAGTTGGTGACGGTTCATCAGCCTATTAGATGATGAACCGATAGGATCGGTTTAGGTTTTATTTCTGGCGGTCGCGGTTTCACGGTGGGGCAACTGATGAAGAAGAAACCTGCGAAGAGGACTCAATCGAAGGCTCCGGCGAAGGTCCAAGCCAAGAGGCGGAAGCCTGCCGGTCCTATGAGAAGCGTTGAGGTATCCGATGTTATCCCCGGTGAAATCTTGCTTGGCCAAGGCGACATCGTTGCCCTTGAGGGGCGAGCAACGGTTGAGATGACGGTCTCGAATACCGGCGACCGGCCTATTCAGGTCGGGTCCCATTGCCATTTTTTCGAGGTGAACCATGCCTTGCGGTTTGACCGGGAGAAGGCCTATGGGTTTCGCCTTCAGGTGCCGGCTGGGACGGCGGTGCGGTTTGAGCCGGGAGAAGAAAAGCGCGTGAGACTGGTCTCTTTCGGAGGAAACCGCGTGGCCTACGGCATCAATGGCCTGACCAACGGCAGGCTGGATGACCCGCAGGTCAAAGCGGCCGCGCTGCGTCGCGCTGCCGAGCAGGGATTCATCGTTCAACGGTAATCGTTCAACGCGAGTCACGACACGAGGGCTTCATGAAAATTCCTCGCCGCCAACATGCGGATCTCTATGGGCCTACGGTCGGCGACCGCATTCGTCTGGCTGACACGGACCTCATGATCGAGATTGAAAGGGACCTGACCACGCCAGGCGAAGAGGCGAAGTTCGGGGGCGGGAAGGTGATCCGTGACGGGATGGGCCAGTCTCCGGCTGCCACCAGAGCCGGCGGCGCGCTCGATCTGGTCATCACCAACGCCGTGGTCCTGGACTACTGGGGCATCGTCAAGGCCGATATCGGCATCAGGGACGGGCGCATCGTGGCCATCGGCAAGGCCGGCAATCCGGACCTGATGGCCGGCGTGACGTCCGGGATGGAGATCGGAGCGGGCACCGAGGTCATCTCGGCCGAGGGGAAAATTGTCACGGCCGGCGGGATCGACACCCATATTCATTTCATCTGTCCGCAAATCATTACCGAAGGGTTGTCCGCCGGGCTCACGACCCTGATCGGGGGAGGCACGGGGCCTGCGACCGGCACGAACGCGACGACCTGTACGCCGGGTCCCTGGAACATCCACCGGATGTTGGAGGCCGCCGAAGGTTTCCCGGTCAACCTGGGCTTTCTGGGCAAGGGGAATTCATCCCTCCCGGAGGGATTGAACGAACAGGTCGAAGCCGGAGCGATCGGGCTGAAGTTGCACGAAGACTGGGGAACGACTCCCTCGGCCATCTCCACCTGTCTGGACGTGGCCGATCGGTACGACGTGCAGGTGGCGATCCATACCGACACGATCAACGAGGCCGGTTTCGTGGAGGACAGCATCAAGGCCTTCGCCGGGCGGACGATCCATACCTATCACACCGAAGGGGCCGGCGGCGGCCACGCGCCGGACATCATCAAGGTCTGCGGCGAGCCGAATGTCCTCCCGTCTTCTACGAATCCCACCATGCCCTTCACCGTGAACACGATGGACGAGCACCTGGACATGTTGATGGTCTGCCACCATCTGAACCCGAGGGTGCCGGAGGACCTCGCCTTCGCCGAGTCCCGCATCCGGCGGGAAACGATCGCGGCCGAAGACATCCTGCACGACCTGGGGGCGATCAGCATCATGTCGTCGGATTCGCAGGCGATGGGGCGGGTGGGGGAAGTGATCATCCGCACCTGGCAGACAGCCCATAAGATGAAGGTGCAGCGCGGGCAGTTGGCGGCGGATGGAACGATCGTCAAACAGCCGCATGACAACTTCAGGGCGAAACGCTACGTGGCCAAGTACACGATCAACCCGGCCATCACGCATGGAATCGCGCATGAAGTCGGGTCGCTGGAGGCGGGCAAGCTGGCCGATCTGGTCATCTGGAAGCCGGCCTTCTTCGGCGTCAAGCCCGAGATGATTGTGAAAGGCGGGTTTCCCGTGGCGGCGGCCATGGGCGACCCCAATGCTTCGATTCCGACTCCGCAGCCGGTCCTTAGCAGACCGATGTTCGGAAGTTTCGGAAGTGCCCCCTTCGGCACCAGCCTGACCTTCATGTCGCAGGCGGCTCTGGACCGCGAGGTGGCTCGTTCGCTGGGCTTGCGCAAGCGAGTGGCGGCGGTGAAGCGCTGTCGTGGCATCGGGAAGCGCGACCTCAAGCTGAACGATGCGCTTCCGAGGATCGAGGTGGATCCGGAGACCTATGAAGTCCGGGCCGACGGGCTGCTCTTAAAGTGCGAACCGATGGTGCTGCTGCCGATGGCGCAACGCTACTTTCTTTTTTAGCAGGCTGATGGAAAAGACCTCCAGCGGCGTTCTCGGTCGCTCAACCCCTCAACGTACGTCTCCGGTACGCTTCGGGGTCCTCGCATCCCTGCGGCCTTGCTGGACGCCTTTTTGATCAGCCTGTTAGACAGAACCAGTGCAAGGACGCAATATGATTCCTATCGAAAAGCAATTGCGAGAAGCATGGTGAAATGAATACGGTCAGCTTTCTAAGAGGTGTTCGCTTCGTGGACAGTTTCTTTCCCTCCGGCGGCTACGCCTTCTCATCCGGCTTGGAAGCGGCGGTGCAGGGAGGGGCGGTCAGAACCGGAGAGGCGCTTTCTCTCTACGCGAAGGACTTTTTCATGCAAGGGCTGGGTCGGCGCGAGGCGGTGGCGGTGGCGAGGGCGTGGAGCGCTGTGGCAAGGGGCAAGGGGCAAGGGGCCAAGGAAGCGGATTGGGAATTAGAGGCAATGAATCTCTGTCGAGAAACCCGCATGGCCAGCCGTCAGATGGGGCGGCAGGTGATCAGGATTGTCGCCGGGCAGAATCCCTCGTCAATCTTGCAGGACTATTTGGCGGAAGTGGAGACAGGGCGGACTCCTGGCCATGTGGCTGTGAGCTTGGGGCTGACCCTGGGGGCTTGCGGGTGGGAGAAGGAGGAGGCCGTGGCGGCCTATCTGTATCAACACGCGGTGGGGTTGGTGTCGGCTTCGCTCAAGTTGTTTCCGATCGGACAACGGGAGGCGCAACGATTGCTCGATGAGTGGACGCCGATGCTCTCAACGCTCAGCGGCGCGGCTGGGGAGCAAATGGAGATGACGGCTTGGACCCCGGTGCAGGATATCCATGCAATGCGGCACAAACGGTTAACGATGAGGTTGTTCCGGTCATGAGCGGGCAACACGACCACGGTCATCATCACGATGGGAACGGCCGGCCGACCAAGGCCAGGCGGGCGGGGATTCCGGTCATCGGCGTGGGCGGGCCGGTCGGGTCCGGCAAGACCGCCCTGGTGGAAGCCCTCTGTCGGCGCCTCCGGGACCGCTACAGCGTGGCGGTCGTCACCAACGACATCTTCACGAAGGAGGATGCCGAGTTCCTCACGAAGCGGGGCGTGCTGCCTCCGGAGCGGATCATCGGCGTGGAGACCGGCGGTTGCCCGCATACGGCCATCCGCGAGGATGCCTCGCACAATCAGGAGGCCATCGATGAATTGGCGGCCCGTTTCCCCGACGTGGACATGATTTTCATCGAGAGCGGAGGCGACAATTTGGCCGCCACGTTCAGCCCCGAATTGGCGGACCGCGTGATCTACGTGATCGACGTGGCGGCGGGGGACAAGATTCCGCGCAAGGGCGGCCCCGGCATCACGCGCTCGGACCTGCTGGTGATCAATAAAATCGATTTGGCTCCCTACGTCGGTGCGGACCTTGCCGTGATGGATCGGGACAGCCGCCGCATGAGGGGAGACCTGCCCTTCGTCTTTGCCAACCTGCTGACCGGCCAGGGTCTTCCCCCTGTCATCGAGTGGGTCGAGCGCAATCTGCCCCAACGGCAACGATCCTGACCCGGCGGGTCTTATGACGGGAACAGGAGGAACAGCCGCAGGTGAGAAGACCTCATCCGTCGGCCTGGACGGGGAACTGGTGTTGGACTACGTCAGGCGCGGCAGCCGGACGGTCCTGGCAAGGTCCCGCAGCCGCAGTCCCTGGCATCTCTCTCCCTCGATGGCCCTCGACGAAACCGGAAGCGCCTGCACTTTTCTTCTGAATCCCTCCGGCGGCCTGGTCGGAGGCGATCGCTTGAGCCTCTGCGCGACGCTCGGAGCCGACGCGCACGCGATCCTCTCCACCCCCTCAGCCAACCGGGTCTACCGGTCTCTCGGCGAGCCGTCCGTCCAGTCGGTGGAGCTGACCGTGGGGCCGGGCGCGATCCTGGAATGGGTGCCGGAGGTGACCATCCCCTTTGCCGGGTCTCGGTATCGCCAAACGATTCATGCGGCGCTGGCGCCTGGCGCGACGATTGTGATCTGGGATGCGATCGCATCGGGACGAATCGCGCGGGGGGAACGATGGTCCTTTACGGAATTGTCCAACGAGATTCGAATCACAACGGCCTCAGGCGGAAGTTTGCTGGAGAGGGGTTGCCTAACGCCGACTTCAAATGAGGACGGAGTCGGGCTGGCCGGTGGATGGGACTATGTCGCCTCGCTCTATCTGGTCAACGATCAGGCGGGGGCTGAGGGCTGGGAGCGTATGGAAGAGAGTTTGTCCGGGGTGTTGGCCGACTGTTCGGAGAGGGTTTTGGGTGGTGTTTCGCAACCGGCTGTGCCGGGGGTTGCCGTGAAGGTGCTGGCTCGGTCGGCCCCGGACCTCGATGCCGTGTGGCAGGCCCTCTGGTCGGTAATTCGCGGACAGTTGTGGGGTTTTCAGGTTCCAGCCCTGAGACGGTACTAGCGGCAGAGGGGAAACAGACCGCCGTCTTACCAGATGCCGAGGCCCATCAGCACGAGGCCCATCACCATCCAGCCGATCAATCCCGTTGAGATCATGCCTTCCAGGCTCATAGAGCACTCCGGTTTAGAAACTGACGAGATGAATTTTCAAGCATGTTTTATGCCACTGTGAATCGATTGGCATCTCCCTAGAAATTCACTACTTTCTAGAGACAATGTCGGCTGTCAGGGGCTTGAACTAAAGGGGTAGTAGGCAACTAAATGCGCGGAACGGCTTCTCCGGACAAAATTTGCACGGTTTTCCTTATGGCCTCGGCCACGAATGCGGTGTATTCGTCTGTCTCAGGGGGGAGGGCTGCGTCTGATTCGTCAAGGACTTGACGGGCCGGCTTCCGTGAAGTGAATGGGATGTGTGGGGATCTAAGGGGTATGGGAAGGTGCAATCAAGGCGTGGTAGAGGAGAACGGCTCCGGCAGACCCGATTCCATAGTAGAGGAAATCCCAGGGGTCGAAGCTATTGCCGATAAGGACCTCTCCAAGGAAGAAGGAACGGACCCATTCAAGCCAGGGATGATGGTTCAGTTGAAGGAACTCCAGCCAGCTGGTGGCGAGAAAAACGCCGGTTGCGAGCGACAGGATCGATGCGTGGGGGAAGAGGAGCTTCAGCAGGAAGACCCAGAAGAACTCATAGCACAGTGCGCCGGCATAGGCATGGGTCCAGCCGGCGCCGGGACCTTCGTAGAGTTTGGTCGCCAAGCCTAGCGGAGTGAAGACGGCGAGAATGGTCAGCAGGCGGATCGTTGGATGGCGCAAGGCGTCAGCGGCGACTAGGCGAATCATGGGCGAGGGACGGGACGGCTTCGGCGCCGAACAGCGTCGTGACCGAGGCCTGATCGACCAGGATTGAGACCATCTTGCCTGGCTGCGTCAGAGGAGTTGATTTTTCCCAGACCACCGTAATGTTGCCGTCGGATTTGCCCATCCACTGAGCCGACGATTTCTTCGAGTCTCCTTCAACGAGCACGGTGACGGTCTTGCCGATCATGGCCTGGTTTTTTCGAAGCGAGATGGACTTCGCAAGGTCTACGAGGCGGCAAACCCGGTCCGCTTTCACGGCTTCCGGCACGTCGTCCGGATATTTGCGCGCGGCGATCGTGTTTTTGCGCTCCGAGTATTTGAAGATGAAGGTTTCGTGATAGCCCACGTCCTGCAGCGTGCGGTAGCTGTCCAGGAATTCATCGTCCGTCTCGCCGGGGAATCCGCAGATGATGTCGGTGCTGAGGACGATGTCGGCATGCCGGCGGCGGATGGCGTCCACCAGCGCCAGGTACTCCTGGCGGCTGTAGGTCCGGTCCATCATCGTCAAGATCCGGTCGTTGCCTGATTGGAGAGGCAGGTGAATGTGTTTGCAGATTTTTCGGTGGCCGGCGACGGCGTCCAACAGAGCCGCCGGAAAATCCTTGGGGTGGGGGGAGGTGAACCGGACCCGTTCGATGCCGGGCAGGTCCGCCACGGCGGTGATGAGGCGGGCGAAGTCCCAATCCTGAAACTTGTAGGAGTTCACGTTCTGCCCCAGCAGCGTGATCTGCTTGTGCCCCTGGGCAATGAGGCGCTCCGCCTCTCGGAGGATGCCTTGCGCCTCCCGCGACCGTTCACGCCCGCGCGTGTAGGGGACGACGCAGAAGGAACAGAAGTTGTCGCAGCCGCGCATGACGGCGATCCAGGCGTTGATGCCCTGGGTCCGATCCGGCATGACGTTTTGGTAGGTTTCGTACTCGGACAGATCGACGGCCATGCTTGGTTGTTCCACGCCCTGCTCGTGCTTGTGAAGCGCCTCTCGAACCAGGCCCGGCAGGCGGCGATAGGCGTCCGGTCCGGCCAGCAGGTCCACGACCGACTCATGGTCGAGTAATTCTTCCTTGAGGTTCTGGGCCATGCAGCCCAACACGCCGACTACGAGGCTCCGCTGCCGCTTGATCGTCTTGAGGGTCGCCAGGTGGCCGTAGACCCGGTTGTGGGCATTTTCACGGATGGCGCAGGTGTTCATCAGGATCACGTCAGCTCGTTCGCGGTCCTCGGTGAAGGCAAAGCCATCCGCCTTGAGCAGCGCGCGGACCAACTCGGAATCGTACTCGTTCATCTGACAGCCGAAGGTTTCGAGATGCACCAGGTGCCCGGCGTGAGGCAAGGGGGGCGGGGTGGATGAACGCCTGTCCGGCGGACTGCCGTCGAGCCCGGCCTGGACCAGGGGCGGCGATGGCGGCAACATGTGCAATTCTTTTTTCATGGATTCGATTTCCAGAATCGCCGGGGACTCAGCGCGCAGGCCCCATCACTGGAGTAGCCCCACCGCCAGCCCGTCCATCACGCCGGTGATCTCAACCGGCATAAATTGATTCGTCAGGTCCCGCTCGCTCCGCGTTCCCACGCGGATGTAGTTGTGGGTCAGGCCGTTCCAGAGGCCCTCGTCGTTTGGGGTCTCGAAGAGCACCCGGACCGTCCGGCCCACGTAGGCCTGGTCAAAGGCCAGCCGTTTGGCGCGAGCCAGTTCCGCGAGGGCTTTGCTGCGCGTCCTGATGATTGCCGGATCGACTTGCCCAGGCAAGCCTGCCGCGGCCGTGCCGGGCCTGGGAGAAAAGCTGAAGACGTGGATGTAGGCCAAGGGAAGGTCGGAGAGCAGGGCCAGGGTATTGGAAAATTCCCTCTCGCCCTCTCCCGGAAACCCCACCATCACGTCCGTGCCGAGTCCTATGTCCGGCATCAAGCCCCGGGCTTTTTCGACAAAGGCGGCGTAGTCCCTGACGCGGTACCGCCGGTTCATGGCCTGCAAGATTCCATCGTCGCCGCTTTGAAGCGGAAGGTGCAGGTGCCGGCAGAGTTTGGGGGAAGTCGCCATGTGTTCCAGGAGGTCGTCCGAAACGGTGGTCGGCTCGATCGAAGAAATGCGAAGACGGTCCAGCGAAGGAATCTGTTCCAAGCGCCGGATCAGATCGAGCAGGGTCCGGCCGTCCTGGGCATAGCGTCCCAGGTTGACGCCGGTGAGCACCAGTTCCCGGTGTCCCCGATCCGTGAGCGCGGTCGCTTCCCTGAGCGTGTCGTCCATCTGTCGGCTGCGCTCGTGTCCCCGCGCAAAGGGGATGAGACAAAAGGAACACATGAAGTTGCAGCCGTCCTGGATTTTCAGGTTCGCCCGTTTGGAGTCGTAGTCGCCGGCTCCGGACAGGACGAAGTCGTCGCGATCGATGGTTCTGCTGTGCATGAGGTGCGGGGCCGGCCGCTTGCGCAGGGCCTGCGGCGGGGGGAGCAAATTCGGCAGGCTCATCTTGAACTGGGTGCCCACGATCAGGTCGATGCCGGGCATCAGGCTCAGGGCCTCGGCCCCGGTCTGCGCGTAGCAACCGGTCACGGCTACGAAGGCATGGGGGGATTGTTGCAGCGTCCGCCTGACGACGTACCGGCAGTCCGACTCCGCATGGTCCGTGACGGAACAGGTATTGAGCACCAGCAGATCGGTCCGGTGCCCCGGCTCCACAAGGTCGTACCCGTCCTGCCTCAGCCGGTCCGCCAGCAGGGCTGTCTCGGCCTGGTTGAGGCGGCATCCGATGGTCTGGAGCGAAGCTCTGGGTCGTGCCGATTCCATGGGTGCGGTATTATAGGTGGCCCAATCGGGGAACGGCAAGGGGTTTGGGCCGGAGGGTCGGGTCGGGCTCGCTTGACAGGAAAAAATGGCGCTTGCTATAGTCCAGGCACTCCCGCGCTCCATGGCATGCCTCGGTTCGACCTTCATGGCTTGTTTTGCGCGAATGCCGAGAGGTCGGGCTGGTCATCGCGCTCGGATGTAAGTCCACCTCACGTTCGTGATTCCAGGAGATGTAACCAATGCGGCTGGTTGTCTTGTTTTGTGTGGGGTTGTCGGTAGCCGGCTGGACAGTTCCTCGGAGCGCCGATGCGGCGCTCGCCCCGGACTCCGCGCCGCCGGGGGCGACGGTGACCATCACGGGCAAGGGGTTTGGCCAGTTCAAATCGACGCAGGAGAATCGCGTCCTCTTCAATCAAGTCCCGGCCTTGGTCCAGCGCTGGGAGCCCGAGCTGGTGTCGGTCAAGGTCCCGTTCAGGGCTGTCAGCGGACCGGTGGAGATTACGAAAGGCAAAAAGAAGATTCAGGTGGGCACCTTTACGGTGCTGAAGCCGACCATCCAGGGGGTGACGCCGGCTGAGGTCGAACCCGGCGCCGTGGTGCAGATCGCCGGAGCCTATTTCGGCAATACGGCCGGGTCCAAAGATCCGAATACGATGTTCGGCGTCAACGATGTCTTGGTCAGCGGGGTGCCGGCTCGGGTGCGGAAATGGCGGGACGACAAGATCGATGTCGAGATTCCAGCCAATGCCGGGTCCGGTGACGTGGTGGTTCGCCTGGCTTCTTCCGACCCCTTGCCGGATGGGTCCTGCTGCGCGCCGGTCGAATATACGGTGAGCAATGCGACCCGGCTCAACATCCTGCCCTCGATCAAAGTCGATCCCCTCCACGGGCCGGCCGGCACCAAAGTGGTGCTGTTCGGCAAGGGGTTCGGAGCCAACAAAAAGCCCGATGATGCCGTCCTGATCGCCGGCCGTCCGGCGACGGTGGCGCAGTGGACGGATGGGACCATTGTCGTCCATGTGCCGTTGAATGCCGTCAGCGGTCCCTTGGTGCTCAAGTTGGGGCAAGTGGAGCGGACCATGGGGCAGTTTACGGTGGAAGTGCCGAAGGCGACCGGCCTGTCTCCCGCGAGCGCTCCCATCGGCAGTCTGTTGCGCATTACCGGAGAACACTTCGGCTTCTATTCCGAGAGCGGCGCCACTCCCTATGCCTTCGCCGACTTCAATAAAGGCGAGAACGGCGTGGAGATCGGCGGGGTGCCGGCCATTATCTATCGTTGGCACGACGACAAAATCGACGTCTGGGTTCCCTACAGCGCGAAAAGCGGCCCGGTGGTGGTGCGGCGCGGCGCCGTCGTGCCGAAGGCCGACGGTTCCTGCTGCCTGGAGCGAGGGCTCGTCTCGACGGAAGCGGGCACGTTCACCCTGGTCGCTCCGAAGGTGGAGGCCGTGTCGCCGGTCACGGCCGGGCTGGACGAGATCGTCACGATCACAGGCTCAGGCTTCGGCAGCTTCATCAAGACGACCGAGGCGACCCAGCCCGGCTTGAACGAAGGGGGCCATGACTTCATGCCGATCAAGATGGGGGAGGATGTGGCCCGCAGCGAAGTCCTCTTCAGCGGCGTCGCCGGCATGGTGCTGTCCTGGACCGATACGGAAATTAAGGTGCGGGTGCCTCGGCGCAACGTCTTCGGCTTTGGAAAGCGCGAGACCTTCATGACCGATGCCAGCACCGGCCCTCTCTTGGTGCGGCGCGGTTCCTGGGATTTGATGCCGGACGGCCTCTGCTGCACGGCCAAGCGCTGGGTCACGGTGGAGGCCGGGCAGTTCACCATCCAGAGCAAGGGACTTCCTGATCCGGGTTATTTCGGGAACCCTGACCCGAACCGGGACTAAACGATGCCGCTTCGATTTGTGCCATACCTCACGGTCGCCCTGACAGTGCTGTGCTCCGCTGTCCCCAACGGTCCGTTGTGGGCGGCCGAGGCCAAAGCGGTCTCGCAGGTTCAAAAGAGCGGAACCGAGACCACCCTCATGGGCGTCTATTTTCGTGACGTGAAGGCCGGATGGGCAGTCGGGGGCGGGGGAGCCATCCTGAGAACCGTTGACGGGGGCAAACGGTGGAAGTCTGTGTCGAGCGGCACCGGGGCCTTGCTGACCGGGGTCTTCTTTGCCGACGGACTGCACGGCTGGGTGGTCGGTTCGAACGGCACGATCCTCCATTCCAAAGACGGAGGGGAAAAATGGGCGCCGCAGAACAGCGGGGTGCAATCGGCGCTCTACGGCCTGTGCTTCATGACGCCTTCTTCAGGCTGGGCGGTCGGGGCCGGCGGCACGATCCTGCACACAGAGGACGGAGGGTTGCACTGGAAGGACCAGACGAGCGGAACCAATGCCGTGCTCTACTCGGTCCATTTTGTGGATCGGCAGAACGGACGGGTTTCAGGAGCTTTGGGAACGGTGCTGGTCACCGATGACGGAGGCGTCACCTGGGTTGCCCAGGAGACCCCAAGTTCGGCGACTCTCTTCGATGTGTTCTTTTCCGATCCCCTGAACGGCTGGGTGGTCGGCAACGAAGGGGCGATGTTTCACACCATCAACGGCGGCAAGCAGTGGGTTGACCGGACCCTGGTCTGCATCAAGACCTGCTCCAGGCCGACGGACCTGCTCAGAATCCGCTTCACCGATGCCAAAGTCGGATGGGTTGTGGGGGAGCGGGGGGGCATCTTTCGCACGACCGACGGGGGCTTTACCTGGGTCGAACAGGAGCACGGCACCAAAGCCGCTCTCTATGGCCTGACCTTTCCTGAGCCTGATCGCGGATGGGCCAGCGGAGAACGGGGCACGATCCTCCAGATCACAACGAAATAACAAGAGCTGATAGCCGATGGCAGATGGCGAAGAGTGGCTTGCTGGAAGCCATGAGCTAACGGTTGAGTTTAGCGGCGCGGCCTGCCTTTTACCGTTTTTTCCTGGAGCGGCGGGTTAGGCGTTGTGCGGAAACGGCCGGAGCAGGCGCTCCTCGCAGAAGCCCTTCGGTGCTGAGGTCCTCATCAAGGTCTGGCCAGTGAATGCCGTATCCCGCGGCGCATGGTTTCCAGTTGGCGCGTTGCTTCGCCGTTCCGGCGAGCAGCCGTGGGTACCACAGCAACGGCACGGAGATCGTCCGACCGTCCATCAGATCGACCGTCAGCGTGTCATCCGAAATACGCACATCCCGGACTCTTTCGTCAGCGCTGAGCGCTAAGATGCCCATGCCACGCCTCCAATAGCTTCTCGTGGTTGTCTTCGATCAGGGTTCTGATCCGCCGCAACTCGCGCAAGGGAAACCCAAAATTCCGTGCCAATGCGAGAGGGTGAAGCCAAAACTTCGCCGACTTGTCATCGCGGTCGACATGCACATGCGGCGGTTCGTTCGGCTCATGACTGAAGAAGTACATGCGGTATGGACCGTTCTTCAAGACCGTTGGCACGATGGCATCCTACCACATTCGTGGAGTGTCGCCTAACGTCGGTAATCAGCGGCGCGCGCTCGCGCGCGTCCGCTGCATTAAAGGATTAGGCGTCATCTCACACTTCATCCAAATGTCGGCCAACGAATTCCATTGCGGATGACCATGCAACCTTCGTTTCCCCAGTATCCGGATCTTTGTACCAGGCTTCACCCCAAGATTGTTGGTCGCTCCATTCCCAAGCGACGCGTTTTCCCTTCTTGAAGTGAGTTTTTGTCGTCGGAAATATCCGAAAGGATTTTTTGGTGCCTCCCGGAGATTCTGTTTCCAGAATGATGCCCTGCACATTTGGCCAAGGTGTTTGGCAAAGCGGATCTCGAAATACGGTTACCCCAGGGTGATACACCACATTGACTTCGCGCGGGAACGCCTTCAACGCATTCAAAATCGTGATTCCGGAGTCGATTGCCCGGAGAATTTCTTCTGGGTCGGCTTGACCTCCATGAATAATCCGACTTCGGGCGTCCCAAAAGAACTTCAAGGAACTTGGGATATGAGCGGGTAGGCCGCAGAACTGCTTTCCGAGTACGTCCATTGCTTGCGACAGCGGAACGTAGCGCTGTCCCTTTAAGTGTCCGACGCTAG
>VGXD01000024.1 GCA_016873525.1 Nitrospira sp.
TGGGCCGCGCGGCTACTGTTTCGCCGGAGCATGCGCGTCCGAGCCGTGCTCCGCGTGTGCCAGCGCCTCTTCCGCGTGTTTGATCGCGTCCTTGGCGTGCTGGAGCGCCTCTTTGGCATGCGCATCCCCTCCTCCGGCCTTGAACGACGCCTCCAGGTGCTTGACGGCCTCTTTCGCATGGCTGATCCCTTCCCTGGTATGTTTCACGCTCTCCTTGACGTGGTCTCCAGGCGCCTCGGCATAGGACAGGTCCTCAGCCAACGGTAAGCCGAGGCAGAAGAGGAAGAGAAACGCAAGCGTCATCATGGTCCTGATTGTCCTTTTCATGGGTTGGTCCTTTCCTCCTGTTCGTCAATCACATCATTTTGTCTCTTGCACAGACACTCTCAACCCGCTGAATGCGGCAGTCATTTCACTCGCCCCACCCCCTTTCCCCTCGCTGCGTTGAACCTCCACCCTCACTGACATAGCTTCTCGTTCATCACAACCCCTCCGCTATTCACCAACGAGTTCGTGCGAAGGGCCCTCTAATGGAAGTCTGTTGGGTCCGGCCTTCCCAGGTTGTGCCATGACATCCCGGCTATTTTTCAGCCTTCGCTTATAGAACGCCCATTCCCAGACTCCCTTGTCAGCCGATGCGGTACAGTGCTGACCCAAATCCCCGGTCTTAACCATCACGAAGACATCGGGGTGGCTTCTCTTCCCCAAATTCGTGTTCGCCCAGACCTCCATGATGAAGACGGTCCCCTAAGGGAACGTCTGGTCGTCTGCGATCGTCGCTCCCTCTGGGTCTACGTAGAACGTGAGAATCTGCGTACCCCGGCCCTTCTTGACCTCTAAGCGCAGCTTCGGCCAGACCTCGTAATCAGCCAGGCCCATACCAGAGAGGCGAGTAGGCAAAAGCCATTCGCGCTCCTTCACCGTCATCGCAAAAGCGAGCAAACGGATCACGATAAGCAACAGGTTCGTCTGCGCCCTCGATGCTGTCTGATCTTCCATCTTCAGATCACCTTCCTGTTCATCAGCCCAGAAATTGCCGGGTGAAGGGTCTACAACACCCGGAACTAATCCAGTTCCATTGGAATTCAGTACGCTCCGATCCCCACGACATGCGACGCGCCTTGATTAGTGAACCTCCCCCGCAGGAACCACACGCATGGCACGTCGATCCCTGGAGAAGCAGGAGCGAAAGCCACAGGGGAAAGACCTTCGCCCTACATCCCAGGGCAGGTCCAGGCAAGGAGGCCACCCAACCAAGACCCGCACAGTCACGTATGGACCGCGTTCATTCCGGTGAGATCACCACCTTGGCCTCCCGGATATTGGCGGCTAATTCGAGCCAGTAGGTTGCACCGGCCTGAAGCTGGAATGTGAAGCTTTTGAAAATCTTGCCACACCCTGACCGGATCTCAAACGCATGCGAACCCACAGTCCCCCGGCTTCCTACCACTTTGAACAGGATGGGGGAATTTGAGCTGATGCGATAGGCGCCATCCTTCGGCACCGAAAACACTAAAAGTCCTGCGTAGGCCTCCTGGGGCTCTCCCCCTGACTTTGGTACAACCGGTATGTGAACTCGCTCGGCTGGATGGAGAACCACGGAAAGCGCCTGCAGGGCCGGGCTCAAGGACGCCATCGCTCCCCGGTCAGCCAGAGCCGCCAGCGTGAGTGCCGGACCTTCCATGGCCGGAGCCAATTCAGCGGGTAACTCCAAGACATACTTCGAGCACTCCCCAGCATCATCCGAGGATAGCTGATGCGCCGGCGCGCGTCAAGGGTGGCGAACGGCACGATCCCCAGACATACCATCATTGGAAAGCCTACCCATTTCATCCACATGTGCATCCTCCGAATCACAATTTGCTAATGGCGGTTATCAACGCAACTTCGCCTGCATCTCTCCCGTATATTTTGCGCGGATCGCCATGGCGCGGGCTTCGAGCAGGTTCGCCTCAACGGGTTGCGCCATTCTTCGACAGAGGCCCGCATAGTTTTCAAGACTCGTGGCGAGGTACAGAGGGTCGCTTCCGGAAACTTTCTCCATAATGGCCAAGGATCGTTGATAATGAAATTTTGCCTCGACATATCGTCCCTGTTCTTCAGCAATCAACGCCAAGTTGTTCAGAATCGTGGCAAGCGGTTGATGGTCCTGTCCGAACGTCTTTTCCGTGATCGTTAAGGCGCGCTGATAGAGCCGCTCCGCTTCCCAATGCACGCCCTGCGCGTGGCGCAGACTTGCCAGATTGTTTAGACTGGCCGCGACCGTGGGATGATCGGCTCCCAGTGCTTTCGTTCGCACAGCGATCGCACGTTGATAAAACGGCTCCGTCAGCGCGTACAGCCTCTGATTTTTATAGAGCATCCCGAGGTTATTCAGCGTGGCGCCGACTTTGGGATGATCTGATCCATAAGATTTTTCGAGGATTACCAGCGCCCGGCGATAGAGGAGCTCTGCATCGACGTACCGACCTTGTCCCCGATACAACTCCGCCAAGTTATTCAGGCATATCGCCACGCTGGACTGTGTGGTCACCCCCGGACTTCTCGGCTTCGACCTGAGCTGCAACGAGCCATTTCTCTGCGTCAGCATAGCGGCCTTCGCGCAACGACTCAGTTCCGGCCTCTGTGTAGATGCGCCAGAGGTCCGCTTCCTCGGCGTACGAGACCGTTGCCACATAACCGAGGCACGTCACGAGAACCAAGGCATGGACAATCCAGACCATCGGAACTATCGTGTGAGGCTTACCTAGCTTCATTCTTTCTCCCCGATTGAGGTGATGCCCGCCATAACAGGCTCATGACTTTTTGACGGACGTGAAACGTAATCCGATGGGCCAGGGTGAACGGCACAGGAGGAAAAGCCGTTCACCCCGAAAGGGCCCGAGGAGGTAGGCCGACCGACTCGGACCCAGTTTCGCCTTCTGCGAACGGAGACGTTCAGCGTCAGGGGATTCCCATCCCTTACCGCATGGCAGTCCGACGAATCATAAGGCGCACCGTGGAACCATCTGTCCGGTTCCGTTCCACTAACGCTGCCACGGAATCGCGGAACACCCGCAGGCTCCCCTTGCCAAGCTTCGTGCCCTCGATACGGCCCTCCTCGATCCAGCGATAGATCGTCCAGCGACTGACGTTGAGAACGTGCGCCGCCTCACCGACACGCAGCAACGGCTTATCCATGGTCTTCCCCCCTCTCGATCGGATCGGCGCGGGGCGAGCGGCAGCTTTCGGCCGCCGCCCGCAGGACCCGCCAAGGGAGGTAGGCTAAACCGCCTCATCCGGGTCCGTCTCCGCGCCGTCGTTTCAACCGACAACCGGTTTGTTTTCGTCCGCTCGTCGCGATACTCGTCATATCGATGCGCGACCCTTCATTCGACCCAGGCTTTGCAGCCCCATCCCATGGCCAGCGCCCGTTCGACCGCCTGCGCCAACTGTTCGGGCCGCACCGTGCCGTCCTCGAAGCGGACCAGCACCGTGCCATGGTTGTTCAGAAACTCGACCTGCCGCACCGCGTCGAACCGGCGCAACGCCTCCTCCACGTCGGCGCGGTGGTATTCGCACATCCGCCCGCCGATCTGAACGATCGCATGCCCCACGTTGTGCGCGTCGGCTTGCCAGACGGGACCGGGCCGCTCCTCGGCCAAGACCGTGACCGCGCCAGAAAGAATCGCCAAGACCAATCCCGCCCTCACTCGTATCATCACCGTGGTTCACTCCTTTGCCAGAAGTTGACGCGCGGACTTCCATCCATTCACAGATCAAGGGCCGGGGAGCAGGCTAGGAGGACCACCTGCGCCCCGGTACGGGTCGGGGTAAGGAGGCCAGTCCACCCCGGACCCATGTCAATTCTTGTGGACACCCTATGCCGAACGGCCGGCGCGGCGCACGCCTCCCCAGCTCGGCCTCGCGATGCTCCGAGAGGCAGCCCAGACCGGGCTCGGGACGAGCGCGCACGCACCTCAGTCGGCGCGACGACGAGCAATAGGGATAGGATCAGCGGGGAGGCGCGCGGGCGGGGGTCGAACCGAAAGAGACTTCCAACGCGGGAACCGCGATGGAGCGGCTGAGCCCCAAGCTCAGCAGGACAAGGAGCAGGGCCTGGGGCGTGGAGGTCTGGATCGGACCTTCGTTGGCCTGGCAGGCCCAGACACAGAGCGACGAATGGGCGGCCTCGCCCGAATGCTGATGATGGTGCCCGCCGACGTCCGCCTCCCCATGACCGAAGAGACAGACCGAAGCCGTCACGGCCAGCAGGATGTAGAGCCCCGCCAGCACGACGGCCATGGGGAACAGTGCACGCTTCACGGGTTGAACGTCCTCACATCTATTCTTATCTCTCGAGTCTATCATTTAGACCCGATCCCGACGGTTTGTCTACTGACGATTGCGCACGCCTGCTACACCGATCAACGGTCGATGTGCGCGATCGGCAGCCTTGCCCGCTGTCTTCCCTATCGGCCGCCACCGGAGCCGGAACCGCGAATCGAGATATTGAAGTCTCGCGGACCATCGCCTTGCCGGACCGTCATGCCCGGCAGGGACTCCAGCGATTCGCGCATGTGCCTGGTCGGCTGCTCCGTGAACTCTTCCCGCGTCACCGTCGATCGAGACACCCCCTCCGGCGGTGTCTTGGCGGCCGCCGATTTTTTGACCGCCGGCGGTTTCCTGGTGGCCCGTGTCCGGTTCAACGCCTCCAATTCGCTTCGCAGTTGCGCCGCCTGCGCCTGGATTTCCCTGATCCGTGCGGCGCGAGCGGCATCGTCCTGAACCGGAGCTTCCTGCGCCCAGCCTTCCCCGGCAAGCCAGAAGATGCCACAGGCCAGACCGCAAACCGTCGAAACAAGTGCAGCCCGCACGAAGTTTCTCATGGCTCCCTCCCCGTCAGAACCCCAACGTCAACCCCGCGTAGATGGCCCGTCCATAGCCGGCGAAGAACAGCGTCTTGTTCGCATCCGCTGTGCTATCCGCAACCACGTTGCCGGAGGCCACGTACGTCTTGTCGGCAATGTTGTCCATCTCGAAGTAGAACTTGGCGAAGCGAACATGATAGGGGCTGTTTGTAAACTCAAGATTCTTGTGAATGTTGGCATTCATCAGCCAGTAGGCCGGCGCGCCGACCGTATTGGCGTTGTTGAGGTAATAACTGTTCCAGTAGCTCGTCTCGAACCATCCCCCCCATCCCGACGGGTGATCATAGGCTTCCTTGAAATTCAGCACATCCCGCGCCACATTGGGGACCTGTTTCCCATCTCTCACGAAATCCGTCGGCACGCCGCCGACCAGATACCGGTCCTTGAAATTGGTGTACGTGCCATTCACATGGGTATAGGCGCCTGAGAATCGCCACCCAGCCCAGGGGCGCCAGTCGTAGCTGAGCTCGATGCCTCGATATTCCGACCCGTCGGCGTTGATCGACGCCGTCCCGCCCGTCGTCGACACGACTTGCGAGATGATTTCGTTCTTGAAGAAGATCCAGTACCCGACGAGTTGGACTGAGAAATCCTTGGCGAGTTTCGAGTCGGTGCCGATTTCGAGGTTCAAGTTCTTCTGCGGTTTGAGATCGAAGTTCGTGCCGGCCAGCCCGGTGAAGGGGTTGGTGGTCAGATTGCTGAATCCAGGTATCCCATAGCCCGTGGACGCTCGAACCCAGTGCTTGTAGCCCTCGGCCGGCTTCCAGGTGAGGGACATTTCCGGCGCCCAGTTGTCATAGGTGCGGTCCACATTCGCCCGGGTATTGACGGCGCCCGCCGACGTGTAGCTGGTGGTCCGCACGCTCACCATTGATTGCTCGTACCCCAACCCGGCCGCCAAGGTCCATTTCGGCGCAAACTCCAGTTCTTCGCGAAAACGCCCGCCGATATTCCGAATCGTGCCGCGGTTATTTTGCCGCAGGACTCCCCGCGTGCCGGTGCCGTTGATGGAATTGGCAAAGGTCTGCCCTTCTTGTTCCATGTTGTTCACGAAAAACCCGACATAGCTTTTGAGCGGCATGCCGGCCAGATGTCCGTCGTGCCGCAGGTCTGTGTACTGCTTCCAATTGGGGTTGATGTTGTCGGAAATCTGGGCAAACGCCTGATTGATATCCTTGACATCGTAATCGCCTTCCACCGTCAGTACGGTGCTGGCGTCAATCTGCCGCTCGTAGAGGCCGCCGACGATCGTCCGCCGGTCCAGCCGCCGCTGGGCCAAGAGCAAGGCATCGTTGCAAGACGAGGTGGTGCAACCGGTGCCGCCGGCCTGCCGCGGATTGCTCGCAAACTGCGAGAGTGTCAACCGGGTCGGCACTTGAGCGTCGAGCCAATTTGTGATGGCCTTGAAGTAGAGGTTCTGCTTGTCGTCAATTTTGATGCGAAAATTGAAGTTGAGGCTTTGGGTGTTATAGCCGCTGTGGTTGATATAGCCGTCCTCAGCCACTTGGCTGGCGAACAGGGCGATATCGGTGTTCTTGGTCTGCTGACCGGCGGCAAAGGCATACTTCTGATAGCCGTACGAGCCGCCGCTGAAGAACGCCTCAACGCCGTTGATGTCGCGGCCGCGCCGAGTCTTGAACTGCACCATCCCGCCGAGGGCATAGTTGTCGTACAGCGAAGAGGACGCGCCTCGGGTGACCTCCACGCTCTCCATGAACCAGGGATCGTGCAAGTCCATTCGAGTCAAGCCATCGGACTGGGTTTGGCCGATCCCGTCTTCGTACATCTTGATGTCCCTGATCGCGAACGTGGTCTTGACTCCTGAACCGCGAATCGAGATGCTGAAATCCCGAGGCCCATTCGCTTGTCGGACGATCACACCGGGCAGCGACTCCAAAGACTCTCGCATGTGTCTCGTCGGCTGGGAGTCGTATTCGGACCGAGGGGTTGCCGAGAGCGAAATGCCCTCCGGATGCTTCTGAACACGATTACTGACGATGCTCACATCCACCAGTTCCATTTCCGGCGCGACGCCCGGTTCTTCCGGCTCGACACGGCTTTTGACGATGCCGGCGCCTCCGGGCGTCTCTCCGCCTTCGGCCGGCACTCCCGCTCGCTGAAGTTCATCGATCTCGTCGAGAATCTTTTTGAGTTGTTTCTCCAGCTTCTCCTTGCGTTGAGCCCGTTCCTCTTCAGCCTTCGGTGGAAGGAGCGGCTCTTGCGCCAGGGCTGCGCCCCCCCACCACAGAAACAGATTGAGCGCCGCGAGCGCGATGACCGCTCCGCTACGCAGGGCCTGACGCCCTCTCGACTGACAGCCTTTCATACAATCCTCCATACCAAGCTTGCTTGAACCCGGCACTTCGATCACATGTGCCGGGAGAAGCTGTTCGCTTATGACTTTGGGCGCGGATAGATACCTTGCCACCGGTGAAATATTTCCCCAGTGAGATCACACACGGACTCCCACGCCTCTCCTCGAAGAGGAGCGCGCCGGGGATCCACGAGATGGTTATTGGTTTCGCGGGATTGTGATCAGAGACCGTGCGGCGGACCGCGCGGAAAGAGCTGGTAGCGGCGGAACCTGGACAGGACGGAGCAGGAGACAAGAAGCAAGACCAGGACGAGCAGGACCGGCTGTACCAGGGGCACAGCCGAAACTAAGCTTGTACCGGGATTAGCCTGGCAGGCCCAGACGCAGAGGGCCGAATGGACGGCCTTGCCGGACTGCTGGCTGGAATGGTGGTGGCTGCTCGCCTGTGAAGCGGGATGGTCGAAGAGACAAACAGACGCGACGATGGCCAGGACAACATAAAGCAGCGCGAGCGAGACGGCGATCGGGGAAAGCAGCCGGACGGATTGCAGGCGTTTCATGGGACCGGCTCCGTCAGAGCCCTGACTAAGGCAACAGCTTCAGGGCTATCCCAAGCCCTCGGCCCCACGGCCCGGCCGACCAGTTTCCCGTCTCGTCTGATCAAGACTGTCGTGGGCAAGCCGCGCACCAGAAAGGCACTGGAGACGTCCTTGTCCTCATCGAGCAGGACAGGCAGTCCGAGTCCCAGATGATCCATGAAGGCCTTGATCCCGTCCCGCTGCAAATCGGTCGTGATGGTATAGACCGCGACGTCCTTCCGATCGAACTGCCGACGCAGCCGATCGAGAGCCGGCATTTCTTCCTTGCAGGGCCCACACCAAGTTGCCCAGAAATTCAGCACCACCACTTTCCCGCGCAGGTCTTTCGATTGGACCTCCTGCCCATCGAGTTGGGTAAGGCTGAAGACCGGCGCCTCGCTGCCGGAGGCTGTCCGGCTGATCTTGAGAGCCTTGATCGGATCAAGCACGGCTTCCGCCAGAGCCGATGGGACCACGGCACAAGCCAGCAAACCAAGCAGCAAGAGCGCCGCCCCTCTTTCGCCAATCCTGCGCCACCCCGATCGATTCATCTCCATCTTCCAACTCGCCGCCGGCTAATTCTGGGCGGTCACTCCGAGCCCCTGCGGCAGTTGCAAGGTCTGCAGAACCGTTTTGTGGCCAAGCATGGCATGTTCCATCCAGGCCAAGGCCACGAAGCCCTGGTTGTTCATCGCAACGACAGGGCTCTGCCCCTTCTTCTCGTTCAGCTTGATCGGCAGACTGAAGGTCTGTCCTCGATCGAAGGAGTAGCGCATCACGACCTCCCGGCGGACGGGCGACTGCTCCTCCCAGACCACGACCACCCGCCCCTGCCCGTCGACTGCCATCTGCGGATGGTCTGGGAAGGTGCCCTTGGAGGCATTCAACGCCTGTTTCGGTGAAAATGTCCGACCCTGGTCGTCCGAATAGGCCAGGTAGATCGCAGGTGTCTCATCCGCCCCCTCGGTATACCAGACGACGTAGAGGCGGCCCTGGCGGTCCACCCCCAGCGAAGCCGGCCGGTGCGGGCAGCCGGCATAGACCCAGCGATCGTGTCCCACGATGACCGGCGATGAGAACGTCTGCCCACCGTCTGTAGAATAGGCCACGACCGTTTCGCGGATATTCCCCTCCAGAATTTTTCTCCAGGCCAGGTACACAGTCCCATCCGGCGCCGTGGACAAGGCGGTCCGGCAGCAGACGCAGGTGTCTTCGTCAATCTTCCGGTTCTTGGCGACGGTCTGGCCATGGTCAGTGGAGCGGGTCGCATAGGTCCCGGGATCTTTCTTCCCATCCCGGCCGTCGATCCAGGCGATGTGCAGGGTCCCATCGTGGCCGATGTGCAGCGAATCAAAACTATGGGCGACGACCTGGTTGTCATCGTTGACCAGCACCGAGGGCTGGAACGATTGGCCGCCGTCGATGGACCGGCTGAGCCGCAGTTCGCTGGTAAAGGGCTTGTCGGGACCCGCCTTCGGATGCGACAGGGCCCACGTGACAAAGACCTCTTCGCCGTTCACCGCGAGGGCCGGCGCTTCCTGCCGCCAGTAAGGCGACTCGTCAGGCTGGTTGACGTGCACGGGGACGCCCACGGGCCCGCCCGGCTGTAAAATCCTTGCGTAGCGCACGGAGCGGACTTCTTTTTTATCTTCCTCCATCCAGGTGATATGGACGGTGCCTCGCTCATCCACCTTGAGCGACGGACCCGACACAGACCTTGCCGCATGGTCGATCGTCTGTTTCGGCCCGAGCTTGATCTCGGCGGCAGATCTGTTGCCTGGCTCCGCTGCAACGACAAGAGCGGCCCCACCCAGAGCGACCATCCCAACGATGAACGATGAAGTATGAACGCTGAATGAAAGGTCTTTCATCTCAGACTCCTTGTCTTCAATTCATCGTTCAGCATTCTGCACTCAGCGTTTCAGTATCAGTGCTCAAGCCGATAATTGATTGGGATCTGCACCACTACATGCGATCGTCCGAGGGGATGGGCGAGCTTCAAGGGACAGGCCCGCCGCACGATTTCAAGGGCGTCCTGATCCAACTCTGGGTGTCCCGAGCTTTCCGCCACCTGCAAATCCCTGATGTGGCCGTCATCCTTGATCACGACCCGAAGGAGCACCCTTCCTTCCATATGGTTGGCTCTGGCCACACGCGGGTACCGTTTCAACATGGCCACCCGCTCCCACAGGGACTTCGCCAGCCAGCCAAAGTCGGCTTTCCCGGTCGAAGCCGGCCTGGCCGAGGCTTCCCCGAGCGAGGCTTCCTTGATGAGCGACATTTCGTTGCTCGCCGTGCTTTCCTTGGCGACGAGCTGGCCATGCACAGAAGCTGGCGGCGATTCTTCGGCAGAATGCTGAAGTGCAGCCGCAACAGACGCCGGCGCCGATGGGGCGACGGTTGGAGCAGCCGCCGCGACCGCTTCTGAATGATGGGAGACCGACGGAGCTTCCTGGTGCGCCGGCACAACCGGGCTCACATGGCTTGCCGGCACAGCCGGCTCGCTGGGAGCCGAATAGGCTGTCGCGGTCCGGACAAGTTCTTCTTCTTTCGGCTTTTCCTGCGGCGCTTCAACCGGAGGAGTAGGCGGATGAACCGGCTGGCTCACTATCGGAGCAGGCGGCACAGGTTGCGGGCTTTCCTGCCGAACCGGTTGCACTGCTTGCACAGTCTGCACCGGTTGCGGAACCGGCTTTGGCTCAACCGGTGTCTGGGCAGTTTGCGCAGACTTGGTCGGAGAAGGTTGGATCGGTTTCGCTTGAGCCGCAGCCGGTTGCTCTTCCGACTTGGGCTTGGACGTCTCCACCAAAGCCACGTCCCACTTGAAGGGCTCCGGTTCAGGAACGAGATTTAAATCTCCCAGAAAGACTACCGCCGACCCAACAGCCAGAGCGTGAAACAGCAAAGAGAACGCCCAGCTCTGGGCATACTGTCTGGTTTCTCCGAATTGTCCTGACATCGTCGTGTTCATGGTCGATTCAACGGTCCCCACTTATTGGAATAGATAGCGTTCACCGCCGGAGCATGGCGCCTTGCAAGCAGCGGTCAGCCTCCAAGGGCTGAACTGTATGACTGACGGCTGATTGAGCGGCTTAGGCGGAGAAGGATGGGGGACCGCGGGTGACGGGGGAGGCAAGAACAGGAGTCAGCGGATCGTGAGACACAGGCGGATCGGCCAGCGCGAGGGGGTTGAAGTCCGCCTGGACAACAGCAACTTCCCCTTCAAGACTCTGCCCCGCCGCGCACATCCAGGAGCAGAGGACGCTCGCATGGGTGGCGGCCTGGTGGTGCGCATGGTGCGCCGCATGCTCCATGGCCTGGACGTACACCAAGCCGCTGAGCAGCAGCAGGCAGACCGTGGGGCCGACGGCGACAGACTGTTGAAGGACTCTACGCATAGGGATATCGCCGGCCATGTTAGCGGGATAGGCCATCCTTGTCAAGGTGAGAAGTGCGGCGGCGTTTCCTATAGGATTCCGGTCAAAAATCCTGTATACTGATTTTTGTTCGTTGAAAATATGTCTTTAGTCTGAATGGGTTAGACCAATGCTCGCACGCGCTCTGAACCTGATTTTCGGCAGCAAAAACGACCGCGAGATTAACAGTCTCCGGCCAATCGTGGTCCGCATTAACGCCTTGGAAGCGACCATCGCCCCCCTGTCGGACCAGGCCATCAGCGACAAGTCCCTGGAGTTTCGCAAGCGGATCGAGGCAGGGGAACCGCTCGACAGCCTGCTGCCCGAAGCCTTTGCGGTCTGCCGGGAAGCCTCCAAGCGGATCTTGGCCATGCGGCACTTCGACGTACAGCTCTTGGGCGGCATGGTCCTTCACCAAGGCAAGATCGCCGAGATGAAAACCGGCGAGGGCAAAACCCTGGTCGCCACGCTCCCGCTCTATTTGAACGCCCTCACGGGCAAGGGGGCGCACCTGGTCACGGTCAACGACTACCTGGCCAAACGGGACGCGCAGTGGATGGCGCCGCTCTACCATGCCCTGGGCCTGTCGGTAGGCGTGATCCAGCACGACGCCTCGTTCCTCTTCGATCCCACCTACGAGCCGGCGGACCGACGCCTCCAGCACCTGCGGCCCTGTACAAGAACCGAGGCCTACCGGGCCGACATCACCTACGGCACCAACAACGAGTACGGCTTCGATTACCTGCGCGACAACCTGATCGTCAGCGACATCAGCCAGTGCGTGCAGCGGGAGGCGAACTTCGCGATCGTGGACGAGGTGGACAGCATCCTGATCGACGAGGCCCGCACGCCGCTGATTATCTCCGGCCCCACGGACGAGACCACCGACCTCTATTATCGCATCAACGCGATCATCCCGCAGCTCAAGATCGACCGGGACTATACGATCGAGGAAAAAACCAAGACCGCCGCCCTGACCGACGAGGGCAACGTGCGCGTCGAAAAGCTGCTGGGCGTGGAGAACCTCTACGACCTCGCCCACATGGACCTGGTCCACCACGTCGTCAAGGCGCTGCTGGCCTATGCCATCTACAAGCGGGACGTGGACTACGTCGTCAAGGACGGCGAGGTCATCATCGTGGACGAGTTCACCGGCCGCCTGATGCCGGGACGCCGATGGAGCGACGGCCTGCACCAGGCGGTGGAGGCGAAGGAAGGCGTCAAGATCGCCAACGAGAACCAGACGCTGGCCTCGGTCACCTTCCAGAACTATTTCCGCATGTACGCCAAACTGGCCGGCATGACCGGCACGGCCGACACGGAAGCCGGCGAGTTCGCCAAGATCTACAACCTCGACGTGAACGTGATCCCGACCAACCGGGCCATGATCCGCAAGGACTACGCCGACGTCATCTACCGGACCGAGAAGGAGAAGTTCGACGCGATCGTGGAGGAGATCAAGGACTGCCACGAACGCGGCCAGCCGGTCCTGGTCGGCACGATTTCGATCGAGAAGTCGGAACGCCTCGCCGGCCACCTCAAGCGACAGGGCATCAAACACAACGTTCTGAACGCCAAGTACCACGAGAAGGAAGCCGAGATCATCGCCCAAGCCGGCCGCAAGGGCGCGGTTACGATCGCCACGAACATGGCCGGCCGCGGCACCGACATTCTCCTGGGCGGCAACCCGGACTTTTCGTTCCGACAGATTCTCTACCAAGGCGACGACCTGCCCGAGGACCGCAAGAAGCAGATCTACGACGAGATCAAGGCCGACTGCGACAAAGACAAACAGGAGGTGCTGGCGCTGGGCGGCCTGCACATCCTCGGCACCGAACGGCACGAGAGCCGGCGCATCGACAACCAGCTCCGGGGCCGCGCGGGCCGGCAGGGAGACCCCGGCTCCTCCCGCTTCTTCCTCTCCCTCGAAGACGACCTGCTGCGCATCTTCGCTTCCGAACGCATCTCGAACCTCATGCTCAAACTGGGCATGGAGGAAGGCGTGCCCATCGAACACGGCATGGTTACCCGCGCGATCGAGAACGCCCAGAAGAAGGTGGAAGCGCACAACTTCGACATCCGCAAGCAGCTGCTGGAATACGACGACGTCATGAACAAGCAGCGCGAAGTCATCTACCAGCACCGGCGCGCCGTCCTCTGCGGCCAAGACATCACCGACGAAATCCAGCAGATGACGACGGAAGTGGCGGATTCCCTCGTGGACGTCTACTGCCCCGCCGAACAGTACCCGGAGGAATGGGATTTCAAGGGTCTGGTGGAAGCCCTGCATCTGCAGTTCGGCCCGGACTTCATCCAGCACGCGGGCAACCTGGACGATCTGCACGATCTGGGACGGGACGCCCTGCGCGAAGAACTCCAAGAACGGATCCGCCTCGCCTATGGGCAGAAGGAACAGGCCCTCGGCCAGGATTTGCTGCGGTATTTGGAAAAGATGCTGCTCCTCCAAGTCATCGACCACCACTGGAAAGACCACCTGCTGGCGATGGATCAACTCCGAGACGGCATCGGCCTGCGCGGCTACGGACAGAAAGACCCCCTGCTCGAATACAAACGGGAAGGCTTCGACATGTTCTCGGCCATGATGGAACGCATCAAGGCCGACGCGCTGGAGCGGCTCTTCCGCGTGCAAGCCGTCAAGGGCGAGGCGCCTCCCCCTCCGCCCCAACCCCAGCCGCCTGTCCGCATGACCCTCAACCGGGGCGACGAACCGGCTGCGCCGCAGACCGTACACCGGGCCGAGGACAAAGTGGGCCGCAACGACCCCTGCCCCTGTGGCTCCGGCAAGAAATACAAGAAGTGCCACGGGACGTAGCAGCCACGAACCAGACCCCATCCCCTACAGCCCCGAACCAGAGCAAGAGGACAGAGCGGAGCATACGGCCTCTGCCTCAGCGCGCCTCCGTTTCAACTAGGTGATGAGTGCCAGGACATCGTTTACATGATTATGTGCCAACACATCGTTAACAATCTGCTCACGGTCTTGCCTGCGCGATCATTTGGCTCACGATGCATTCCTTTCCCAACACAAGGAGGAATGCAT
>VGXD01000025.1 GCA_016873525.1 Nitrospira sp.
GCACGTCGCCCCTTCCGGCGAACGCATCGGGACACTCTTGAGGAAAAGCCACCTGATCGTGGACGCGCTCCTGGGCACCGGCCTCTCGGCGCCGGTCGCAGGACCCTATCGCGCGGCGATCGAGGCTATCACGGCCTCCGCCCTGCCGGTGGTCGCGGTTGATCTGCCGTCTGGCGTCCATGCCGACACGGGAGCCGTCATGGGAGCCGCAGTACGGGCGTCGCTCACCGTGACCTTCGCCCTGCCCAAGCTGGGGCTCTATATCGGCCCCGGCATCGACCATGCGGGAACCGTTCGGATCGTCGATATCGGCATTCCTCCCTCCTTCGCGGACGAAGTCCCCAGCCGGATCGCACTGATGACCATCGAGGAAGCAAACCGCCTCCTCCCGCGCCGCTTGCCGTCCTCGCACAAGGGCACTTACGGTCATGCCGGCGTCATTGCCGGGTCCGTCGGCAAGACCGGCGCGGCCGCCCTGGCCGCCAAGGCGGCCCTTCGGATCGGAGCCGGTTTGGTAACCGTCGCCACCCCTTCGAGCGTCAACGACACGCTCGAAGCCAAGCTGCTGGAAGCGATGACCGTCCCCATGCCTGAAACGAAAGCCCGAACCCTGGCGCGGTCCGGGCTGGACCGTCTCCTGGCCTTTGTCCATGCGCGAAGCGCCGTCGCGATCGGGCCAGGCCTCACAACCCACCCCGAGACCGTGGACCTGCTCCAGGCCCTGATCCCACGACTGGAAAAACCGGCCGTGCTGGACGCCGATGCCTTAAACGCCCTGGCCGGACGTCCCGCGCTGCTCGCCGAATGCAAAGCCCCGTTGATCCTGACGCCCCATCCCGGCGAGATGGCACGGCTGGAGGAAGAGGCCACCCCTCAATCGATCAATGAGGACCGGATCGGCATTGCCACGCGCTTTGCCAACCGGCGCGGGGTCATGCTGGTCCTGAAAGGAGCCAGGACCGTCGTGGCCCATCCGGACGGACGGGTGACGATCTGCCCGACCGGCAACCCCGGCATGGCCACGGCCGGCACCGGCGATGTCTTGACCGGCATCCTCGTCGGCCTCTTGGCACAGCGCCTGAGCCCCTGGGAGGCCGCCTGTGCCGGCACCTATTTCCACGGCCTGGCCGGGGACCTGGCTGCGGCCGAGTTCGGCCTGGCCGGCATGATCGCGGGCGATGTCATCGAGCGAATCCCCCAAGCCATCAATGGAACAGGCGCAGTTCCCATGACCCTTTAGAAAGCACCCAAGACCCGTGAACCGGAACGAACCACCATCGCTTGCGCGACAGCCCAAAGCCAACCGCCCCGTCCGCTTGTCTCCGCCTCGACAGGCCCCACGCTCGGCCGGGCAATCCATCGAATGGGAGCGACGCCTGCGCTCGGCCACGGAGACCGAACGGCTTGGGTTGAGCATCGGCCAAGCCCTGCGCGGCGGCGAGGTCATCGCCTTGTTCGGAGAGTTGGGGACGGGCAAGACCACGCTGGTTCGAGGGCTTGCCGTCGGGATCGGGGCAGCGCCTCGGAGCGTGAGCAGCCCGACGTTCGTCCTGATCCAGGAATATCGAGGCCGGTTGCCCCTCGCCCATGCGGACCTGTACCGTCTCGACTCCGCCACGGACCTTCACCACCTCGGCCTGTCGGACTACCTTGACGAGCGCCACGTTGTGGCCATCGAATGGGCCGAGAAGGCCGGCGCAGACCTGCCGGCGGATCGCCTGGAGGTGCACCTCTCCCACCGAAGCAAAACCATACGCGCGGCGGTGCTGAAGGCCACAGGCCCTTCCTCACACCGTTTGCTGACCCGCCTCATGCAGCAAGAAGCGCTCCGGAAAGACGCCGCCGGACCCAACGGCAAGGAGCAGCGCAGGCCATGAAGGTCCTCTGGGCGCCCTGGCGCATGGCCTATGTGCAACACACCCGCAAAGCCGCCCGGTGCATCTTTTGCGCGAAGAGTCGAGAACGGCGCGACGCGACCAACCTCGTCTTGCACCGAGGAACCCACGGCTTCGTCATCATGAACCTCTTCCCCTACAACAGCGGCCACCTCATGGTGGCGCCCTATGCCCACGTCAACAGCCTGGAAGCCCTGTCTCCGGAAAGCGCGCTCGAACTGATCACGTTGACCAACCTCTCCCTCCGGGTCCTGCGGGACGAGATCGGACCGGAAGGATTTAACCTCGGCATCAATCTTGGGCGAGTCAGCGGGGCCGGAATTGAAGACCACGTGCATCTGCACATCGTGCCGCGCTGGAATGGCGATACGAATTTCATGCCGCTGTTTGCGGAAACCCGTGTGATTCCCGAACACCTCCTGGCGACGTACCGCAAGCTGCGCGCGCGATTCCGCGCGGTCCTCGCGCCGAGGCCGGGCAAACGCGTCGGGCCAACGGCGGAGCCGCGCACCAAGGCCGGACCAGCCGTTCGGTCCGGCCGCACAGCAACCCTCGCACGGAGGCCCAAGTCACGCCCATGATCCGATGGATCTTAGTTGCCATCCTCTTGCTCCTGTCCCTCACCTTTTTCCTCCAAAACCAGGAGCAAGAAGTCACGCTCCGCTATTTCTTCGGCTTGCGCGAAGCCTCCACCGAATTGTGGAGGCCGGTCCTCAGCGCCTTTGCCATCGGCATTCTCGTCGCGTCCATCCTGTTGTTTCCCGCCTGGGTTCGTGGGCGGCTGGAACTCAGGAGGAAAACGAAGGCCTTGCAGGAGGCGGAGGCCGATTTGGAGCAGGTGCGACAAGCCCTCGAAAAAACATCCCGGCAAGCCGCCGGGCAACGGGATCGCACCGAGGAGCCCCTCCATGAATGACGGGGACCTCACCCCCCTGATGCGCCAATATCGGGAGATCAAGAACGTCCACCGGGACGCCATCTTGTTTTTCCGCGTGGGCGACTTCTACGAAATGTTCTACGAGGACGCGGAAGAAGCCTCGCGGCTCCTCTCCATCACCCTGACCTCGCGAGACAAGACCCGCGCCGACCCGGTCCCCCTCTGCGGCGTCCCCCACCATGCGGCCACCGGCTACATCGCCAAGTTGCTCAGGGCCGGCAAAACGGTGGCCCTCTGCGACCAGGTGGAAGACCCGAAACTGGCGAAGGGCCTGGTCAAACGGGAAGTCGTCCGCCTCTATACTCCCGGCACGTTGATCGACACGGAACTCTTGTCTCCGGGGGAGTCGAACTTTCTGGCCGCAGTCGCCGCAGCCCCCTCCGACGCCGGCTCCGCGCCTCACGGCGGGCTGGCGCCGGCTCTCGGCCTGGCCTCGCTGGACCTCTCTACCGGAGACTTCTGGGTCATGGAGTTTCACGGGAGCCTGGCCCAGACCGACCTGCAGGATGAACTCTCCAGGCTGCAGCCACGCGAGTTGCTCTACCCGCAGAACTTCCCGAAGCCCCTCGTGGATCGCCTGGCTGAGAGCAAGGGCGTAAGCCTCTGCGCAAGGGATCCGGAGGGATTCAAGCTCCCCTCCGCCGAGCAGACGTTGCGGGAACATTTTGGAGTCGGTTCGTTGGAGAGCTTCGGCTGCCGGGACTTGTCCCTAAGCCTCCAGGCGGCCGGCGCCACCCTGCGCTATCTGCGCGAAACGCAGCCGACGGCCAACTTAAGCCACCTGCGCCGGCTGCAGATCCGGCGCACCGGCGGGGAAATGCATCTGGACACCGCGACCATCCGCAACCTCGAACTGGTCCGCCCCTTGGCCGACGAGCGCCGCGATCGCACCGAGACCACCCTCCTCTCGGTCCTCGACCGGACCGTCTCGGTCATGGGCAGCCGCCTGCTGCGCGAGTGGATCCTCCGTCCGCTGGTGACAAGCGCCTCCATTCAGGCCCGCCTGGACGCGGTGGAGGAATTGGCCGAGACCCTGCGCGCCCGCACCGACATCAGGGCCGCGCTGAAAACGGTCCAGGATATCGCGCGACTGAGCAGCCGCATTTCCTTGGGCGTCGCCCACCCGAGGGATCTCCTGGGGCTCAAGCAGTCGGTGGCGGCGCTGCCCGCCATCCGGGCCCTCCTGACCCCGCTGCACGCCTCGCTGCTTCAGAACTTGGCCGGATCCTGGGACGATCTCTCCGACGTCCACGAACTGATCGAGCGCGCCATCCTGCCGGACGCCCCGGCCTCGATTCGAGACGGCGGCATCATCCGCGACGGCTACCAGGCGCAGCTGGACGAATTACGCAAGACCTGCCGGGAAGGGAAAGGCTGGATCACGCAACTGGAGGCGCAGGAACGGGAACGCACCGGGATCGAATCGCTGAAGGTCCGCTTCAATCAAGTCTTCGGCTATTACATCGAGGTGACGAAGGCGAACCTGTCCCGCATTCCCGAACATTACCGCCGCAAGCAGACCCTCACGAATGCCGAACGCTTCATCACGCCTGAGTTGAAAGAGCTGGAAGACCGGGTGACCGGCGCCGAAAGCCAGCTCCACTCACTCGAGCAGGAACTGTTCGAACAGATTCGCGCCCAACTCGCACAAGACACCGCACGGCTCCAGGCCATGGGAAAAGCGGTCGCCCTCCTGGATGTCCTGGCCGCCCTGGCGGAAGCGGCCACCGCCCAGCGCTACGTCCGTCCCTCGGTCGATGAGGGCGGCGCCATCCGAATCAGCGGAGGCCGGCACCCGGTGGTGGAGCGGCTCGACCTTGCGGGCGGATTCATTCCCAACGATACCCTGGTGGACCTCCAAGACAGCCGGCTTCTGATCATCACCGGCCCGAACATGGCCGGCAAAAGCACCTACCTCAGGCAGGTGGCCCTGATCGTCTTGATGGCCCAAATGGGGAGCTTCGTTCCGGCCAAAGCAGCGCAGATCGGCTTGGTGGACCGCATTTTCACAAGGGTCGGCGCCTCCGACAACCTCGCGGCAGGCCAAAGCACGTTCATGGTGGAAATGACCGAGACGGCCCAGATTCTCAACTGCGCCACCCAGCGCAGCCTGATCCTGCTGGACGAGATCGGGCGAGGAACCAGCACCTACGACGGGCTCAGCATCGCCTGGGCGGTCTCGGAATACATTCAAGACCGGAGCCGTCTGGGAGCCCGCACGTTCTTTGCCACCCACTATCACGAGTTAACGGAGTTGGCAGGGCTCCGCGAAGGCATTAAAAACTATTCGGTCTCCGTCAAGGAACGGAATGAAGAGGTGCTGTTTTTGCGCAAGATTGTCGAAGGAGGAGCGGATCGGAGCTACGGCATTCAGGTGGCGAGGCTGGCCGGCCTCCCCCAGGCGGTCATCACACGAGCCCAAGAAGTGCTGGCGCAGTTGGAACGTTCGTCCGCTCAGCCTTCACCGATCGACCCACTCACCACCCATTACCCATCACCCATCGCTTCTTCTCTCGACCCCTCCTTGCCGTCCCCTCACCCGATCATCGAGGAGGTCCGTCAAATGGACCTCTTTACGATGACTCCGCTGGAAGCCCTGAACAAGCTGGCCGACCTGCAACGCCGACTCGGCGAGGACCGGCAGAAATAAAAAAGGCGGGATGCCCATCGGCACCCCGCCTTTTTCTTACTCGACGCTCAGCGATCAGTGACCGCCGTGGCCGCCCTCATTGTACTGGGCCGTCCACGGGATCAGGCCGCCCGCCATGTGCTTTCCGCCGGGGATCATCACGTCGTACTGCATCACGACCGTGTCTTGTCCCTTCGGCGAGGTATTGAGCGCCTGCTTCGCCTTATAGCACTCAGCTTCGAACTCGTGCTTGGTGGCGCAAGCGGCTTCCTTCAGCGCCCTGATGCCACGGGGCTTGCCCATCTCACCGGCATTGTCCGCCAGCTTCTTAACGGAAGAGATCACCCGGTGGTTCTGCTCCACTTCCTGGGCGACAAACTCGACCAGGGTCGTCGCCGAGGCCGGCGGCACTTCCTTGGCCGCGGCAGGCCCGGCATGCGAACGAGCCATCGACTTCAACTGGCCCCAGACTTCCTTGTTCGCGGCATAAAACTTGACGTTCTTGCCGGGATGGATCTTCTGCCAGAACAGCCCGCTCTCGGCGTTGCCGCCGAACACAGCAATGTTGATCCAGACCGCCTCATCGTAGGGGTCGAGGATGATGACCCGCCCCTGCAGCGTGGTCGGCTTGCTCATGTCACCCCATTCAAACCGCTCCTGGAACGCCTCGATGGCCAGCGCGGTCGAGGCGACGCCCACGATCAGAGCCGCGGCGACCATGAAGGCCCAGCCTTTCTTATGAAGTCTCATCATTAGATCCCTCCTTAACACGCCATCCGTTTAAAAATGCCGATCATAATCAGAGGCACCGAAAGCCAGGTCCTGAGACAATTAATCCTTCGCCAGGACCTTGAACCCGGTGATCGTCCGGCCATCCAGCGTCACTTCCATCGCCACCAATTCCTGGGAGGCCTTGATGATCTGGTCCATCAGCGCCTTGTCCTTCACCTGAAGACGCACGGTCGTCGCCGCATGGTACCAGCCGGCGTAGGGGTTGTTCCGATCGGTGCCGCCGGTGAAGCCCCAGGCGCAGCACGTGAACAGAGGATCAGGAGGCCGCACATCCAGATCGGACGACGCCCGGCCGCTCGGATTGCCGGAAGCCGGATCGCCGGTGTTCCAGTACTGAATGCCGAACAGAAGTTCCCGATCGGGATCATCCGCCCATTGCGACCAGACGCGACCCTTCAGGGTCTTGACCACCTCGCCCTTCATCAACGGCGGCCCACCGGCCGGCGCATCGGCCGCGGCCACGAAGCCGGCCGTCAACAAACCGGCGACAAAAAAGACTGCAACGATTGCTAAGACTGCTCCCCTCTTCATGCCTCGTACCTCCTTCATGAGAATCAAGACCCGTGTATCAGTGTGCCCACAAAAAAACAAAAAGAAAAAGAAGAGGCAGAATTCCTACACCGCAGAAGCTCCGTGCCACCCCCTTTCCTTTCTTCCGCCATTTCTTCTGATCAGCCGTGGATTTCTTGATAATGAGGACGAATGGGGTCCAATCGTACTCAAAGCTCCCTAGGTTGTCAAGAAAATATTTGGCCGCAACCTTGAGAGTTGAGTCGCAATAAACTCATTAATTGTCAATTAGTTACGAGCTCGACGCGAGGGACAAGTTATTTTATGGCCGACTGGAGAGTGGCGCGTGAAACCGGCCCTAGGGCGGCAACAGACAGATAATTCAGGTCGAGCATCTCGCGGCTGAGTCGAGCGACTTGTTCGCTGGACACTCGATCGATCTCACCCAACATTTCCTGGAGCGACTGATGCCGTCCTTGATAGAGTTCATCCTTCGCCAACTTGCTCATCCGGCTATGCGACCCTTCCAGGCTCAGCATGAGGCTTCCCTTCATCTGATTTTTGGCCCGCTCCAGTTCTTGATCGTCCATGCCGGAGGCGCCCAGTCGTCGAATTTCTTTGCAGACCAAATCGACCACCCGCGTGATCTCGCGAGGTCTCGTGGCGGCATACACCGTCAAGGTTCCGCCGTCCGAGAACGACGAGAGGTAGGAGTAAATGGTGTAGGCGAGCCCTCGCTTTTCCCTGATTTCCTGGAAGAGACGCGAACTGACGCTTCCCCCCAAGACCGCATTCAACGCATGGGCCGCAAAGCGATCCTTATGGCCGAGCGCGATGCCTTTCAAGCCCAGGGAGAGGTGCGCTTGTTCGAGCGGCTTGCGCCGCACCACCACCCCGCCGCTCACAGCCGACGGCCAGCGGTTCAATCGCGGCCGATCCGATCCCTGCGTTGAGCCGAAGGACGCTTCCAGCCAGGCCGACAACGGCGCCAGATCGAAGTTGCCGGCCACCGCAATCACCGTTTCGTGGGGATGGTAGTGGGCGCCGACGTAGCGGAGAACGTCCGCGCGGCGCAGGCCCTGGATCGTGGCCGCCCGGCCGAGGATGGGGCGTCCCAGCGGATGGCGCTTGAGCATCTGCGCATGGTGCAGTTCCTGAACGAGGTCTTCCGGATCGTCCTGCACCATCCGGATTTCCTCCAACACCACCTGTTTTTCCTTCTCCACCTCCTTGGCGTCAAAACGCGAGTGGTGGAAGAGGTCCGACAGCAACGCCAGTGCCGGTTGCAGGTGCTGGTCCAGAACTTTGACGTAGAAGGTGGTGGTCTCGCGGCCGGTGAAGGCGTTCAGCTCGCCGCCCAAGGCGTCGATCTCGCGCGAAATCTGGGTGGCGGATCGGGTCTTGGTGCCCTTGAAGAACATGTGCTCGATGAAGTGGGAGAGGCCCTCCTCTCCCGTGCCTTCATCGCGCGACCCGACGTTCACCCATACGCCGACCGTCACCGACTTCAAGGTCGGAATCCGCTCGGTCACGACCCGCAGGCCGTTCTTCAAGGTCAGCTTGCGATACACGCGGCGGCGTCCTCTAGCTCGAGGCCGGCTCCTTGGTGCCTTCCGTCGGCGGCGCCATCGCTTCCTTGCGGCTGAGGCGAATCTTGCCTTGCTTGTCGATCTCCATCACCTTCACCATGATCTGGTCGCCTTCGGCCACTTCGTCCGAGACGGCCTTCACCCGATGGTGCGCGAGCTGGGAGATGTGCACCAGCCCGTCCGTGCCCGGCAGGATTTCCACGAAGGCGCCGAAGTCCATGATCTTGCGGACGGTGCCCAGATAGATCCGGCCGACATCGACTTCCTCGGTCAGGCTGTTGATCCTCTCGATCGCCTTCTTGGCGGAAGCCTCGTCCGACGCCGCGATGGAAATGTCGCCCGTGTCCTCCACGTTGATCTTCACGCCGCAGTCGGCGATGATGCTGCGGATCATCTTGCCGCCCGGCCCGATCACGTCGCGGATCTTGTCCTGCTTGATCTTCAGCGTAAAGATGCGCGGCGCGAACGGAGACAGATTGGTCCGCGGCGCCGTCAGCGCGCTCGCCATCCGCTCCAAAATATAGATCCGGCCCTTCAAGGCTTGATCCAGCGCCTGGCGCATCAGCGCCGGCGTGATGCCGGCGATCTTGATGTCCATTTGCAACGCCGTAACGCCGCGCTTCGTCCCCGTGACCTTGAAATCCATATCGCCGAGGTGGTCTTCCAGGCCCAGGATGTCGGAAAGGATCATCACGCGATCCCCTTCCTTGATCAAGCCCATCGCGATCCCGGCCACCGGCTCTGTGATCGGCACCCCGGCATCCATCATGGCCAACGTGCTGCCGCAGACCGTGGCCATCGAGGAGGAGCCGTTCGACTCCAGGATGTCGGACACCAACCGCAGCGTGTACGGAAACTGTTCCTTGCTCGGGATGACCGGCTTCAGCGCGCGCTCCGCCAACGCGCCGTGCCCCACCTCGCGTCGTCCCGGAGACCGCAAGGGGCGCGCTTCCCCGACGCTGAACGGCGGGAAATTGTAATGCAGCATGAAGGTCCTGAAATACTCCCCTTCCAGGGCGTCGATGCGCTGCTCGTCCTCCCTCGTTCCGAGCGTCACCACCGCCAGGCTCTGCGTTTCGCCTCGCGTGAAGAGCGCCGACCCGTGCGTGCGCGGCAGGACGCCCACTTCGCAGGTGACGGTCCGGATGTCGGCCGGCCCGCGGCCGTCGGCCCGCGTGCCCCGCTCCAGAATCATGTTCCGAACCTCGGTATATTCCAACGAATGGAACGTCAGCTTGACGTGCCGGCTTCGATTGGGGTCCTCCGTCTTCAGCTTCTCCACCGCCTCGCTCAAGACCTGATCCAACTTCTCCTGCCGGGCCGTTTTGTTGGGGATCAGGATGGCGTCCCGGATGGGCTGGGCCACCAGCTTGCGCACGTCCTCGATCAAGGCCGGGTCGATGTGCTCGGCCTTGACCGTCCGCTTCGGCTTCCCCGCCAGGGCCTTCAGTTCCAGGATCTTCGCCACGATCTTCTTGATCTCGGCATGGGCCAATTCGATCGCCTCGATCATGACCGCTTCCGGCAACTCGTTGGCGCCGCCCTCCACCATCATCACCGCGTCGGCCGTCCCGGCCACCACCAACTGCAGATCGCTGGTCTCCAGAACGTCGATCGACGGGTTCACCACGAACTGGCCGTTCACACGGCCGATCTTTACCCCGGCCACAGGACCGTCGAACGGCACATCCGAGAGGGTCAAGGCCGCCGAGGCGGCCGTGATCCCGATCACGTCCGATGTCCCGGTCTGGTCCGCCGACAGGACCGCCGCGATCACCTGGGTCTCGTAGTAATAGCCTTCGGGAAACAACGGCCTCATGGGACGGTCGATCAGCCGGCTGGTCAACACTTCCTTCTCCGACGGCCGGCCTTCGCGCTTGAAGTAGCCGCCGGGAATCTTGCCGGCCGCGTAGGCCTTCTCTTGATAGTCCACGGTCAGGGGAAGAAAATCGATGCCCGGCTTGACGTTTTGGGAGGCCACCGCCGTGGCCAGCACCACGGTGTCTCCATAAGACGCCAAGACCGACCCGCTCGCCTGCTTGGCCATGCGGCCAGTTTCCAATTTCAGCCGCCGACCGGCCAATTCCATTTCAACGACATGCACCATAATGCGTCTCTCTCCTCTTCTCTCTGTCCCACAGATGTCCACAGAAAGAGGCTGGCACGCGCACCGCACCCATCGGCCTCCAGCCTCTATCCGTGTGCACCTGTGGCAACAGGCCCGGTGTCACCCCCGCGCTCGCTGCGCGGGGGTGCGGGCAATGCGTTACTTACGGATGCCCATCCGCTCCACAATGGCGCGGTATCGGGCATCGTCGAACCCGCGCAGGTAATCCAGCAACCGGCGGCGGCGGCCGACCAATTGCAGCAAGCCCCTCCGGCTGTGGTGGTCCTTCTTGTGCAGTTTGAAGTGCTCCGTCAGATACGTGATGCGATTCGTCAGAATCGCGATTTGCACCTCGGGAGACCCGGTATCGGCGTCATTCCGCCGGTGCTGCTGAATCAATTCGACTTTCGCTTCCTTCACCAACGCCATCGTCCTCTCCTCCTTGAACGTTTCTACGACCGACTTTCGCGGTTAGACATCCGCCAACATCTTCAAAATCGCCACGGCTCGATCCGCCCCCTCCGCCGGCGTCCGTCCCAGCGCCAAGAGCCGCCCAGCCCGATCTTTCACCCGCACCGGCTGCCCCGGCGCCCCCTCGACAGCCTGGCCGCCGGCCCACGTCCACGCCCCGGACGAAACCGGGACGCCGTGCAGGACACGGGCCGCCGTCGCCTCATCCACCACCAGCGCCGGCAGATGCTCCAACGCCTGATCCAGAGACAGTACATCTTCCGCCAACCGACCGAGCAGGAGCTTGGCGCGAAGATCCTCGATCGTAAGCGCCTGCCGGACGGTCAAGGGCCCCACCCGACTCCGCTCCAAGGACAAAAGATGGCCTCCCACGCCCAACGCTTCCCCGATATCGGCGCAGAGCGTCCTGACGTAGGTGCCCTTGGCGCACCGGACATGGAGCGACACGTCGCGGCCCGCCATGCCCAGGACGGCAATTTCGTACACCATGACTTCGCGCCGCTCGCGCTCAACCGTGCGCCCGGCCCGGGCCGCCTTGTACAAGGGCACGCCTCCAACCTTGACGGCCGAGTACATCGGAGGCAACTGCAGGCTCTTCCCTTGGAACCGGGCAGTGGCGGATCGGACCGCCTCTTCCGTCAGGCCATCGGTGGAACGCGTCGAGAGGACCGAGCCGGTCGCGTCCTGCGTATCGGTGGTTTCCCCCAAGCGCAAGACCGCGTCGTATTCCTTGTCCCAGTCCAGCAAATACTCGGCGATGCGCGTCCCCCGCCCCAGCAAGATCGGCAAGACGCCCGTCGCCGCCGGATCGAGTGTGCCGGCATGGCCGATTTTCTGCCCCCTGAGAATGCCCCGCAGCTTGGCCACCACGTCGTGAGACGTCCAGCCGAGTTCTTTCTTGACGTTGAGGATGCCGTCGCCGAGAACGGCCTCCGCTGCGCCTCTGGGCTCGACCGACGTGGCCGTCTGTCCGCTCGCCACAAACAATCCTTCCGAAAGAGGGCTTATTCCTCGACCGGCTTTTGCTCCTCGTCGGCTGTTTCCGCAGCCGACGGCCCGGTCTGCTCCTGCGCGCCCAGTTCGTCGAGGAGGTTCAGCAAACGATCTCCCCGAGGGCCGCTGACGTCTTTCTGGAAAATCAGTTCCGGCGTATACCGCAAACGCAGCCGTCGGCCGAGTTCGGCCCGGATGAAGCCGACCGCCTTGGCAAGCCCCGCGAGGGTATCGGCTTCCGTCTGGCCGCCCTCGAGCGTCGTCACAAACACCCGCGCCAATCGCAGGTCGCTGGTTAATTCCACATCCGTCACCGTCACGAACCCCAGCCGGGGGTCCTTGATCTTGCGCATGATGATGTCGGCCACTTCCATGCGGATCTGGTCGGCGACGCGGGTGGCCCGTTTGTACGCGGTCTTCATCATGACGCCCCGAGCGCCCGGCTACAACATTTCAATGCGGCATTGCACGATCTCGACGGTCGGCATGGAGCGGATCAAGTTGACGGCTTGGTCCAGCACTTGGTTCACGTGGGCCCCCTCGTTGGCCACGCACGCAAGGCCGAGCACCGCTTTTTGCCAGAGATCCTGATCGCCGACCTCGGCGACCGACAGGTTGAACTTGTCGCGCAGACGGTCCTTGAGGCTCAACAGCACCTGCCGCTTGGCCTTGAGGGACTGGCCGTCCGGGATGTACAGTTCAACCGTGCACAGTCCTACGATCATACTTGCGGCGCTGGAGCGGGCCCAGCCCAGGGAACCGGATCAGAGCTTGGTCGCCACCTTGTCTTGCACGTAGGCTTCGATAATGTCGCCGGACTTCAGATCGGCAAAGTTCTCCACGCCGATGCCGCACTCATAGCCCTGCTGCACTTCGCGCACGTCGTCCTTGAACCGGCGGAGCGACCCCAGCTTGCCCTCGTAGACGGTGACATTGTCCCGCACCACGCGGACGCCGGCGCTGGCCCTGGAGATCGTGCCCTCAATCACGTAACATCCGGCGATCGTGCCCGCCTTCGGAATCGTAAACACCTGGCGCACCTCCGCCCGGCCCAGCACCCGCTCCTTGAGCGTCGGCTCCAAGAGGCCTTCCATGGCGGCCTTGATGTCCGCGATCGCATCGTAAATGATGGTGTAGAGCCGGATATCCACGCCCTCGCGTTCGGCCAAGGCCGTCGCCTTCGGTTCCGGACGGATGTTAAATCCGATGATGATGGCCCGCGAGGCCGATGCCAAGAGCACGTCGGTTTCGGTGATTCCGCCGACGCCGCTATGAATGACCCGCAGCTTCACCGCAGGCGTGGAGAGCTTCTCGACCGCTTCGGACAGCGCCCCGGCCGACCCCTGCACGTCGGACTTGATGACGACCGCAAGCTCCTTGACATCGCCGTCTTTGATGCGCGCATAGAGGTCGTCCAAGGTCACCCGCGTGGAGCCCGCGGCCAAGTCGGCGACCCGCTGCTTGTGCGCGCGGTCCTCGGCGATCTCCCGCGCCACGCGCTCGTCCTGGACCACCACGAAGGCATCGCCCGCGGCAGGCACCCCGGGCAATCCGATGACCTCGACCGGCATCGCCGGCCCCGCCTCGGCGACCTTGGCGCCACGGTCCGTAATCAACGCCCTCACGCGCCCGCTGAACGTGCCCACGACGAAGGCGTCGCCGACGCGGAGCGTCCCGTCCTGCACCAGCAGGGTGGCGACCGGCCCGCGCCCCCGGTCCAGCTTGCCCTCCACCACGGCGCCCTTGGCCGGACGGTGGGGGTTGGCTTTCAGCTCCAGCACTTCCGCCTGGAGCAGGATCATTTCCAACAACGACTCGAGTCCCACCTTCTGCTTGGCCGAGACCTCGACAAAGATCGTCTGCCCGCCCCAGGCCTCGGGCACCATGTTGTATTCCGTCAGGGCATTCTTGATCCGATCGGCGTTCGCCCCCGGCTTGTCGATCTTGTTGATGGCGACGATGATGGGGACGTTGGCCGCCTGCGCATGGTGAATCGCTTCGATGGTCTGCGGCATCACCCCGTCGTCGGCGGCCACGACCAGAATGACGAGGTCGGTGATCTTCGCGCCCCGCGCCCGCATCGCGGTGAAGGCTTCGTGGCCCGGCGTATCCAAAAACGTCACCCGCTTGCCGTGAACGGTGACGGTGTAGGCGCCGATGTGCTGCGTGATGCCGCCCGCTTCCTGCTCCGTGACCTTGGTTTGTCGAATCGCGTCCAGCAAGGACGTCTTCCCGTGGTCCACGTGGCCCATGATGGTGACGACCGGCGGCCTCGGCTCCAACTGCTCCGCTTCAGTCCATTCCACGGCCTCTTCCAGCAACTCTTCGCCCTCTTTTTCCGTCGAGACC